>JAHRWJ010000133.1 GCA_019090185.1 Immundisolibacteraceae bacterium | reverse complement strand
TTGTTAACCATCTGCGCACTGGCGTCGGCATAAGCCTGCTCAAGTGGCAAGCCCTGCTGGCGATAAAACGCCTGTTTGCCAGCACTTATGCAAGCAGCTGATTTACCCGCAATCAACTGCGCTAGCTCAAGGGTGGTCTCCATTAACAGCGCATCTTCAACCAGGTCACTGATCAGGCCCATCTGTAGCGCCAGTTCGGCAGTGATCATTTCACCGGTTAACAACATTTTCATTGCCAGTTTGTCTGGCACCGAACGGCCAAGCGCGACCGCCGGTGTTGAACAGAACAGGCCAATATTAACCCCGGGGGTGGCAAACCTAGCGCTGGCTCCAGCCACCGCTAGGTCACAACTGGCAACCAGCTGACAGCCGGCGGCAGTGGCAACGCCCTGAACTTGAGCGATCACCGGTTGTGGAATTGTCTTTATACCCGCCATCAACCGACTGCAGTCATCCATCAAGGCCTGACGCTGAGGTCGATCCATCGCTGCCAGCTCAGTTAAGTCATGGCCGGCGCAAAACACCGAGCCGGCCGCACTAATCACCACCACCTTGACGGATCTATCCCGTGCAGACACCTCAAGCTGGCCCCATAGCTGGTCGATTAACTGCTTACTTAGTGCATTACGCCGTTCGGGGCAATTCAACGTCAGCCGCCGGACAGCACCGATATTTTCAATTAATAACTGAGTTTGGTCATTCATTTTAAGAGCACTCAACCTCACGCTGAATCACAATCACTGCTGTTAGCGGCGGTCGGCTATTTTAATCTATTCAGATAATTCCTGGTGTTTACTCATTAAGGTTAGGCGAACAAGAAAATTCCGCTGGTTTATATAAAGCACGACGTAGTAAAATCGGCCGATAAACGATCGTTAAGTAAATTTCCAAGCCTGGCAGCAAATGCATTGTTACCAGGACCAGACAGGCTGGCTTTCAGGAGAATTAGGCAATGTTAATTAAAGAATCATTCGGCCCTGCAGATTTCGAGCGCCTTGTAGATGAAGAGAACGCGACCGCCAGCCGGCTCATTTTCACCGACCAATCCATTTTTGAAATAGAACAAGAAAAGGTCTTTACCAAGGCCTGGCTCTATGTCGGCCACGACACGGAAATCCCCAATGCCGGTGATTACGTCACTCGACAAATGGGGCTCGATCCGGTCATTCTTACCCGCGGCGAAGATGGCAACCCCAGGGTTCTGCTCAACACCTGCCCCCATCGCGGTGCCCAGGTATGCGGCACTGATGTTGGCAACACCAAAGGCTTTATCTGCCCCTACCATGGCTGGGCGTTTGGCCTTGATGGCGAATTAAAAGCAACCGCAGATGATAAGGAACTTTACGAAGGCAAGGTCGATTTTAATACTTTAAACATGACCTCAGCCGCACAGGTTGGCAGTTATGCGGGACTCATTTTTGCCACCTGGAATGAAGAAGCTGACAGCCTCGACGACTACCTGGGCGATGCTCGCTGGTACCTGGACCTGTTTCACAACCGCACCCCTGAAGGAATGGAAGTGCTCGGCCCACCCCAACGCTGGGTAGTTAACACCAATTGGAAACTTGGCGCGATGAACTTCGCCGCCGACGGCCCTCACGCAGTACAGGTTCACGGTCCAATTACAGCGGCTACGTTTAATGTACCGCCCTCAATTTTTCGCGACGCTTTAGTTGATAGCCCCGCGGTGAGCATGGGCAACGGTCATAACGGTATTTTCACCCAGATACCGGAAGAGCTGAAAGACCAGGTCCCCCCTTACTTAGGAACCTATCCCGATCTAGTTCCAGTTATTGAAGAGCACCTGTCGCCAGGGCAAACATCTCTAAATCGCCACCTGCTGGCTGGCGTCACCACCATGTTCCCAAATTTTTCTTCGGTGCAGGGCGCCATCACTTTTGATACTGAAAGTCTGCCGGTAAATTTTCTGGGCATCCGGGTTTGGCAACCGATTTCAGCCACCGAGACTGAAATCTGGAACTGGTTCCTGGTCGAAAAAGAGGCCCCTCAGGCGTGGAAGGAAGCCGCTGCCAAAGCAGGAGTGCGCACCTTTACGCCTGCCGGCACCTTTGACCAGGATGACGCCGAAGCCTGGGTTGCCATCAATAATGGCATTTCTGGACCTGTGGCTCGTAAGGGCGATATCAACTTTCAGATGGCGCTGGCATATCGGGACAAAACTATTCCTGATTTTCCTGGCCCAGGCCGCGCCTACCCTTCCAACTACGGCGAAGTCACTGAGTTCGACGTGCTGCTGGAATGGCAAAAGTACATGAAAAGCTAAGACTTTTTTAGGCAATATCGACGTTATCAGCCAGCCTTTCCTACTCAAAGGATTAGACCGTGACCAACACCGTAAGCGAAACCGAATATCGAGAGTTGTCCAACTTTTTGTTTACCGAAGCAGACTTCCTCAGCGACCAAAATTATGAAGAATGGGAAAAATTACTCGCCGAAGACCTGCACTACCTGATCCCTATTCCCCAGTTTCAGGAACAAAAAGGTGCTCGCCAGATAGGCACTATCGGCACCGACAACTACGACGACGACATCGACAGCATGCGCATTCGGTTGAACTTGCTGAAAAACCCAGCCACCACCACGTCTGAGAGAGTTCGCTCACTGCTTAACCACGTGGTCGGTAACGTGCTGGTGAGTAAAGCGGGTGACGACGAATATGAGTGCAAAAGCACCATCACAGTCCATCGCACCCGGTTTAATCAAAAACAGCCAACCACCATCAGTGGTCGCCGAACCGACCTAATCCGTCGAACTGACAAGGGTTTCCAGCTGGTCAAACGCCACGTTAAATTGACTCAGGCAATTCTGATGACCTCTAACGTGAGCTATTTTTTCTAAACTGCGCCGAGACCTTCGCAACTGCACTAGTGGCTCGACTAGCAGGTAAACTACCGGGTTCACCAACCACGGCCGTGGTTGTCATCCGCCATACTTCACGCCGAGTACACGTATCATGAAATCTATCCAAATCAACCCAGAATTTGGCGTCGATAATCTGCAGCTGGTTGAGTCAGATATTCCCCAACCAGGCCCTGGTCAGGTATTGGTAAAAGTTCACGCAAGCTCGCTGAATTATCGAGACTTAATGATGGTCAGGGGGCGTTATAACCCCAACCAACCCCTGCCATTAGTGCCGCTTTCCGACGGTGCTGGCGAGGTCACCGCGGTTGGCGATCAGGTCAAACGAGTAAAAGTTGGTGATCGGGTGATGAGCCTGTTCGCCCAAACCTGGCTCAACGGCGAAGCCACCCCAGACCTCTTCAAGGCAACCTTGGGTGGCCCCTTACCGGGCATGCTCAGCGAATATCAGCTTCTTAGTGAACAGGGAGTCGTGCCTATCCCGGATCATCTAGACTATCGCAGCGCCGCAACCCTGCCCTGTGCAGCGGTAACCGCCTGGCATGCAGTAGTAGAAAAAGGCCAGCTGAGTAGCGCGGATACGGTCTTGCTGCTGGGCACCGGCGGGGTTTCTCTGTTTGCATTACAGTTCGCCAAACTTGCCGGTGCTCGGGTCATCATCACTTCCAGCAGCGACGAAAAACTGGAACGTGCCCGTCAACTGGGTGCGGATGAAACCATCAACTATCGCGAACACCCGGAGTGGTCTAACCAGGTGTTGGCGCTTACCGATGGAGCAGGCGTTGATGTAGTGATTGAAGTCGGCGGTGCCGGCACTATGAACGAATCGTTAAAATCGGTGCGCATGGCCGGCAAGGTGATGGTGATTGGTGTACTCGGCGGCGGCATCAATGAGCTCACCGTGCGTCCCATTTTGATCAATAGCCTTAACCTGCAGGGCATTTTTGTTGGCAGTCGCCAGATCCACGAGACCATGTCTGCGGCCATTGGTCGGCATCAACTTCAGCCGACCATCAGCGACAG
>JAHRWJ010000132.1 GCA_019090185.1 Immundisolibacteraceae bacterium | reverse complement strand
CCTGCCGGAATTCGGCCCGCCTTCAATTCTCGATAGAGAAAGGTCTGGCTGGCATTGGCTTGCATATGCTGTTGATAGTTGCGATGAAAGCGGGTGATCGAATCTGCAGTGATTGGAAATTCACGGCCGGGCAGCAGGTGAATTTGCTCCAGAGTGCTACTGGAGCGTTGGGTTTCTGGATCGAAGGTGCGAATAGAGTCTATCTGATCGTCGAACATTTCGATTCTATACGGATGCTGACTACCCATTGGGAACAGGTCGAGTATGCCGCCGCGAACGGTAAAATCACCATGGGCGATAACCTGATTAACAAAGGTGTAACCGGCTCGAGCCAGGCGCTCGGTAAAATCATCCAGGTCGAGGGTCTGACTGCTGTCAAGCCAGAGGCTATAACCATCGAGGTATTCAACTGGTGGCAGGCGTTGCAACAGGGTGCTGGTCGCGACCACTATGATGCCTTGCTTTAAATTACCCAGCCGGTGAAGTACGGATAGCCGGTCAGAAATGAGTTCCTGGTCGGGTGAGAAATGGTCATAAGGGAGCATTTCCCAATCATGAAAAATCAGCGGGGCAGGTAAGTTATTATCGCTGTAGAAGGTGATGGCATCTGCCAGTGGCTGTACCTGTGACGGCGAGTCCGCAACCACTAATATCGGTTGCTTGCTGGTTGCCGCCAGATTGGCTATTAATCTAGCAGCGTCGCTACCATGTTCTGGTTGATAGGAAATTAACTGTGCCGCTTTGCTGTGGGGCAAGCGTAGGAGGGTGGTGGGAAGTGAGTTAAAAGTCATTATATGGACGGCCATTCATCAGCAGTTTGCTATTACTAGATTCGAATTCGTTGAAGGTTGTAGTCGGATAAAAATATGCAGTAACGATGGGTGATGTTGGTGAATTTTTCTAGATTGGGTTTTCTTGCAGCTGGATTAGGTAACTAACAGCAGGTATCCAGGTGCGATGAGTTGTTTGTAGGCCTGCCATTTTCGTAGTACCGCAGCAATTGAACATATTCTAGCAATCAGGGGTGGTTGGCTGGCGATTGGTTTTTTAAAACAGATGTAATAGTGCTACTTTGAGGCCAGAAAAATAGTCGATAGGGGCGGTGCTCAATTGGGTTGTAGCTATGGTAATGTGAAGATTGCAGTTCGGCGGTCGTTAAGCTATTTATGTTGGCTTGATAATTGCTATTTATTTCGGCGCTAAATAACAATAGTTTCAATAGTACGGGGGCTGCGGCATGGATCAATGCGGGCAACGGCGGGGTCTAGATAAATATTTGTTGTTAACAAATGATCAACTTCGGTTGGTTAAATAGGGTGGGTTACGATCACTTGCGTGTCGAAATTATGACGTTGTCGGCGAGTTTTCGACGCTCTCGTAAAAATAGTGATTGATCTACAGCATAGAATTCTTAACGGCTGCTTTGAGCAACAGAGTTCGAACTTTTCACGGGTTATTAAAAAAACAGAAGCGGACTTATGGCGTCGATCTGGCAAAACAAAAAATACCTGGTCGGGCGTGATTTTTCGCGCTGGTACCCGCAGCAGCCTTTTTTTGTAAAGGCTGATAGGCATCTGTGCGTATCTATTTCCCCAGCAATTGAAAGCGTTGGCTTATGTATTACGAGGTAGGCGCTAAACAAATTCAGGGTGGCCGGGACTATCAAGAAGATAGCTTTCAGGTTTTCTTTCCTGAAACCAGTGAACTAGAGAAGCATCAGGTTTTGGTGGTGCTTGCTGATGGCATGGGTGGCCATGCGGGCGGTGCGGTTGCCAGTGAAATGGTTGTCGAGGCGCTTATTGAAGAAGTGTCCGATCCGTTTCCTGAAGATAACTACCCAGTAGCGCTCTACACTGCGACGGAAATTGCCAATCGGGCCGTTCAGGCGCACACCCGGGAACGGCCAGAGCTACAAGGGATGGGCTGTACTCTGGTTGCCTTTACCCTGCAGCGTGGAACCTTACACTGGCTAAGTGTTGGCGACAGCCTGCTTTATGTGATTCGTAACGGTGAAGTTATCCGTAAAAATGATGACCACAGCTATGGTGGTTACATGGATAAACTGGTCGCGGTAGGTGAAAAAATTCCAGAAACACCGGGTTTTACGCCGCGCAGAAATATGTTGATGAGCTATATCAATGGTGAAGAAATCGCCATGATTGACTGCCCAGAGCAGGGCTTTCGATTGTTTCCCGGTGATCGATTGATTGTGGCTAGCGATGGACTCGATACCGTCAGCTCGGATGAGTTTCCTTATATATCTAAAAACTCAGTTACTGCTCAGGAATTTGCTGATGGTTTGATCGCAGCGGTAGACGCTGCGGGTAAGAAAAACCAGGACAACACCACGGTGGTGGTGGTGGATGTGATCGGCAGCCCTGGTGACGACACCACCCAGAATACTCCGGGTGACTGGGCTGGTGAGACCCTGAGTTCGTTAGATGATAGCGAGCAAGACATCACGATTCAGCCAGATGAAGCAGACCTGGATCTGGATTTTGGTGAAGAGGAAGTTGGTGATAAAGAGAGTCCGGCAGAACTGCAGTTAGAAACAGAGGCGGAATTCGTTGTTAACGAGAATCCGCCTGAGCAACCGTTGGTCGAGCCACCGGTTAAACCTGCCTTGGTCAGCCCGCCGACTCAGGATATCGCTCAAGTGTCAGGCAAAAAAGGCGTACCGATTATTGTAATCGGGGCGGTACTCGCTTTTATTGTGATTGTTAGCGGCGGCTATTTTTATTTTATTCAGCCCTCAGGGGGCCCGGCCCGGAATGAGTCAGCCACCAAAACGTCTGATGCTGAAGTTTCAGTTGAGCCAGCTAGTAATGAGCAGCGCAAGGTTACTGCGCCGAATAAAAAAGCAGCGGATAAGCCATTCGAACCCGAAATTATCCAGGATCGAATTAAAAGCGGTGGATTGGGGCCTGAGTTAGTTGTATTGGCTGCCGGTTCATTCATGCAGGGTAGTTCGAGTTTATCGACGGTGTTTGAAGAGCGGCCGCAGCGCGAAGTGCAACTCCAGCGGTTTGCAATCTCCGTCACTGAAGTTACTTTTGCTCAATATGATGCTTTCGTATCGGCAGCGGGTGGCCAGCAACCGATGGATCAGAATTGGGGCCGAAATTTTCGGCCGGTGATTAATGTCAGTTGGGATGATGCTCGCGCCTATGCGGCCTGGT
>JAHRWJ010000131.1 GCA_019090185.1 Immundisolibacteraceae bacterium | reverse complement strand
TGATGCGTTTGAGTTTGCTGTCCAGGCGGCTACGGTGCAGGTCCACCGCCGAGTAGACCTTGACCTGGTCGCTGTCATCCGTATCAAACACCTCTACATTGCTCACCAGATGGCGGGCGTGGTTGATTGGGTCTTCGCACCAGACTAGCTTGCTGTCCAGTCGGGTGACGCGCATCTGCAGGTGCTGCTTGCGTTCGTTGAAGATGAATCCAGGATAGGTTTCGGCGGGGGCATTGGCTTCGTTGCGCAGTTTGCGGGCGATCAGCGGTGACCAGTAGATGACATCCTCTGCCATCAGTTCGAGCCATTCCTGGTAGCGTAACTGGTCCATCAGGCGCGCCTCAAAATGTAATCGTCGCGTCAGGTCCAGGTAAACCGCATCCGCACTGGGCTGGGTCTTGCTGGGTAGAAAATGGTCAGACTGTTCCGCTGTTTTGTTCATCAGGCGGCTCCTTGTTCTGGCTGAGGCTGCCCAGTAAACCCAGCTTCAGCCTGCTCGCATTGGCGAAGCTCGGCTTGTTCGGCCTGGTAATCCGGTACTTCGGCCCAGCCGTCGGCCTGCATCAGGTCAAGCCAGCGCCGATACATCCAGCGCTGGTTCTGCTCGCAGACCAGGCCATCGGTGATGATGCCGGGTAAACCGGGCAGGGTATGTTCCCGGCCCAGCGCCATGTTGGCGTATACGTCGGCCTGGCGGGTGCGCCAGCCACGGCCAAGTTCGGTAATCGCCTCCAGGTTGTCGCCATCGTCGTTATCAAACAGTCCAGCAGGCCCAAAAGTGCGTGCCTGGTTTTCAATGATTTGCTGTTTGAGTGATTCCGGCATCGCCTTTTCGGCCATTGCCCAGGTCCACTGTTCATAACGTCCGGGCCCTTTGGGGTGGTAAACCCGAAACCAGTTGAGGCCAGGCAAAAACTGCAGATTGGGATAGATGGTGAAATTAATCTGCGAGCCCCAGAGGTTTTTGCCGCGAAATTCTCCGAGTTTTTCGATTGCGGTGGCTCGGTTCTGCTGCAGGTAGTCCAGCGCTGGTTGTGGGTCTGGATAAAAGCCGTAGCCTGATCCATCCTCGCCATCCAGGGATGCCAGCACCGAGTGGCCATTGAGCCCGGCAATGGAGAGACCGCCGCTAATATCGACATCGGTATTGCCGACCGAGAGCCCACTCACGCCAAGGCTGGTAGACACGGTCATGGCGCCGGCATGAGCCCAGCCCAGGTGATAGCCATCACCGGCGACATTTTCAATCGGTAATTTCCAGTTGGCGTCGATGGTGACTTTCTGGGTGTTACCTAAAAGCTCCGATCCGCCGGGCATGGCGTCGAGCCAGACATCGATGTACCACTTCATGTCGCCTAAATAATCGCTCAGGCTTGGCCCGTCCGCATCAAAACAGCCAAACACCAGCCCTTTATAAGTGTCCACCTGGGTGACTGGGATCAGACCAAAATCTTGTTTATTGAGTTTGTCGTAATAGGCCTCGGTTTCCAGTGGCACGCCAATCAGGTCGCCGTTGGTGGCAAATGACCAGCCGTGGTAGGCACAGCTAAATTGACGCTGATGGCCCTTATCAGCCTTACAGATTCGGTTGCCGCGGTGGGGGCAGAAATTTAAAAAGGCGTTGATGGAGCCATCATCCTGACGAATCACCAGCACCTCATCTTCGCCCATGAAGGTGCGCATAAAATCGCCGGGTTCCGGTATTTGCGATTCGTGAGCCAGAAACAGCCAGCAGCGTGCGTAGATGCGTTCCATCTCTAGTTCATAGAGATCAGGGTCGGTGAATATTTTTTTCGACTGGCGTCCGGTTTTGGTGTCGACCAGCTGGCTCAAATCCATCATGTAAAAGCAGCTCCCACTGTTAGCTTGTCTGTCGTTTTCGCCCGCCTTATCGTTGGGCTGGTGACGGTTGTTGCAATGGGACTAAGCAAATTTACTGCCAGTGATGGGTTTTTTTAATAACTTATTGATAATGATCGGAAAAGTAATTTCTCTGCGGTTAATTGGGAGTGAATAATCACCAAAAAGTGACAATTTTGTTGTGGAGGAATATATTTTCCAGAAAAATTGAGACAAAAATGTCTAGTGAGCTGAGGTGTCTTCGATGGTGAGCGGTGATAATTCTGAGCAAGAGCGGCAAAGCGATCAGCGCCGCCGGCGGTTACTAGATTTAATCGACCTGAACCCTGAAAAAGGTCACATCAGTTGGGCAGGTCGGCGTGCCGTGTTAATGCGCGGTGATACCTTCGCCGGGCAGCGGGCTGAATTACTGGAAGTGCTGGGCATCGACAAAACCCGCAGTCTTTATTCCCGGTTGGGATATGCGGATGGCACCCGAGATGCGGCGTTAGCTCAGCAGGGAAGCCCAGGTTCGGCCTATCGAGATGCTTTTCTGGTCGGTCCCGATATGCATGCGATGTCGGGCATGGCCGCAGTGCAGACCATTGCTATTGAGATAGATCGCGAAACTGGCAGTTTTTACGGTGAGTTTCTGGCCCATGATTCGATCGAGGCGGAAGTGCATAAACGGATACTTGGTCTATCGCCCGAACCGGTTTGTTGGATGCAAAGCGGTTATGCCAGTGGCTTTTCTAGCGCCTTTATGGGTTCGCCGATGTTGTTTCGAGAGGTGGAGTGCGCGGCTATGGGCCATGAGGCTTGTCGGTTGATAGGTCGGCCGTTGCAGCAGTGGCAACAGCAGGATCCGGGGGCGCGTTACTACCACCCACATGACTTCGTTAACCGTTTTGACCTGGCCCAATCTGACGCTGCGGATGGTGCCTCAGTTGAGCAGCAGCTGGTAGGCATATCGGCTGGTTTCTCATTGACCATGAAACGGCTGGAGAAGGTCGCGCCAACCAGCGCCACCGTGTTGTTGCTGGGTGAAACCGGGGTAGGTAAGGAGGTGTTTGCCAAAACCGTGCATCGGTTGAGTCGTCGTCAGTCTGGGCCCTTTGTTGGGGTCAACTGTGCGGCGCTGCCCACAGAACTGGTGGAGTCAGAACTGTTCGGGGTTGAGCGCGGTGGTTTTACCGGCGCAGTGGCGACCCGAGCTGGCCGGTTTGAACGAGCCGAGGGCGGTACGCTGTTTCTGGATGAGGTTGGCAGTCTGAGTTTTTCGGCGCAGGGCAAGCTATTGCGGGCCCTGCAGGAACGCGAAATTGAGCGGGTTGGTGGTAGTCAATCGATTGCTGTGGATGTGCGGGTGGTCGCGGCGACCAATGTTGATCTGCAGCAGGCGGTTGAGGATGGCCGTTTTCGGAGGGACCTTTATTATCGGTTGAGTGTTTTTCCGTTGCGCATACCGCCGTTGCGGGAACGTCAGGACGATATTCCATTGCTTATGGAGTTCTTCCGGCAGAAATATGCCCAGCGCCATCAATTGGCAGTCGATGGCTTTACCCAGCAGGCGGTGGTGGGATTAATGCAGTATGAATTTCCCGGAAATATTCGCGAACTGGAAAACATGGTCGAACGTGGGGTTATTTTAACGGTTCAGGGGCAGTTGATCAGTTTGCAGGATATGCTGGGTGAAGCCGAGTTGCGGCAGCCGCTATCGATGCTGTTGATGGGTTTGGACGGTACTGGTTTGGCAGATCAATTATTGCTCGAACAGATGCAGCCGCACATGCCCTTAGGCGAGACTGAGTTGCCCACATTAGCTGAGCTGGAGCAGGCGCTAGTGCGGATGGCGATGGAGCAGGCCGGTGGCAACCAGGCGGCAGCAGCGCGGATGATCGGTTTGAGTCGCCGTCAGCTGGCTTATCGAGTCGCGCAGCAGGGTAGTCGTTGAACCTCTTGTGGAGGTCTGCTTTTTGCGAGCGGGTCTCTTTGTTTCAATACAGTCTTTCTCAGGTCAGTCGATAAATAGTAATGCGTATCGTAGCAATCCATAACATTGAAAGCGGAGTCGGTAAAACCTCGACCGCGGTGAATTTGGCCTGGATCGCAGCAAAAAATGGTCTGCGTACTTTGCTTTGGGATTTGAACACCCAGGCGGAGGCGGGGCTGCTTCTGGGGGCAACTAGCAATCCTAACCGTCGAATGGTGAATGTGCTTGCGGGTCGGGTGACCCTGGCTGACCAGATTATTACCAGCGACTATGACAACCTCGCGGTAGTGCCGGGCCGCTGGGCTTATCGCAACCTGGAACAGCTGATCAACGGTGCTGCCGATTCAATGCGGGTGGTCAAAGCCCTGCTGAAACCGCTGGCAGATGATTATGACCTGGTGGTGCTTGATAGCCCTGCAGATGAGCCTAAGTTGGTTGACAGCGTTATTTCCGCCGCTGACCTGGTGCTGGTGCCTTTGATTCCCGGCCCGGAGGCACTGGCTGGCTGGCAGCAGGTGCAGGACATTAGTAAAACCTGCCAGGTTAGCCCTGACCAGGTGTTGCCATTTCTGAATATGATTGATTACCGCATCAGCTTGCATCGGCAATGGCTGGAGCTGCCACCAACCGCACTACCCCAGCTACTAGTCAGTTATATTCCATTCACTAATGCGGTGGAGCGGATGAGCGTCACCCGTCGGCCGGTGGCCGAGCATGACGGAGGTGATCTGGCCGCTGACGCCTATCAAGGGTTATGGCAGGAGTTGAATCAGCACTTGCCTTGATCTGATGCCCATCCATGGCCGGGTTGAGGTATATCAATGAGTTAACGGCTAGTGAGCGGATGATAGTGGTAAACCAAGTGGGGCATAGATCATGAAAACTGCTGAGATCACCAAAATTTTAATGCCAGTTGATTTTTCGCCGATTTCGCTGCATGCACTGGCCTATGCTGAAGAGCTGGCTCATCGGTGTCGTGCCCAATTACTGCTGTTTTATGTCATAGAGCCGGTAGTTGCGCCGATGGAGTTCAATACGGCGGCGATCATCGAGGCCAACCACACCGAACAGATTATCGATAAGTTGCAGCAGTTGCGTGACCTGGTTGTTCGGCATGGTGTTGATGCTTTAACCCTGGCCGGCGAGGGCGAGCCGGCAACGATAATCATTAACACTGCTGCCGATAAAGGGTGTAATTTGATCGTTATGGGTACCCATGGCCACCAGGGATTTCGGAAGCTGTTATTGGGTAGTAAGACCGAGCGAGTGGTGCGTGGTGCCGGCTGCCCGGTGCTGACTGTGGGGCCACATGGCTTGTCACCTTAGTGGCTGATTCATCATCGAAACATATCTTTAAAAGGGAAGCGATCATGGCAACAATAGCGATAAAGAGCATTCTAGCGCCGGTAGATTTTTCTGACCCCAGCATCAAAGCGCTGACCTATGCGGCAGAAATGGCTCGGTTGTTCAATGCCTCGGTACTGATGGCTTACGTGGTGGAACCCATGCCAATGCCCGCCGAAATTAGTATGGCAGGGGTGCTCGACCCCGATCTGGAGGAGCGCGCGCTGGAAAGGTTACGAGCCTTAGGTGATAGCCATCTGGAGGGTATTGAGCAGGACCACCCGGTCATCCTCCACGGCCATGCGGGCACAGAGCTGGTTAAGTGCGCAGCCACTCAGGCCAGCGACCTGATCGTTATCGGCACACATGGTTACTCCGGGCTGATGCACATGCTGCTGGGTAGTACGGCTGAGTATGTTGTGCGATGCGCGCCCTGTCCGGTGTTTACGGTGAGATATGAATCATGACCGGAAATTACTGATGGGCTAGTAAGTTCCTTTTCAGAGGTTCTTTAAACCGAAATAGTCACCATTCGGTGTGGTTGGTTTTGAGCATCAATGCTGGTTAGTTTTCAATGGGTGTTAATGGGGTTTGGCAGCTTGCCATCGGTCTAGTTAACCGCCTTCTTTATATTGTCGGTAATCGAGGTGCCTGGTTGTATTGGCCGTGTTCATCACTCAGGGCAATACCATCCTCGGCATAAGAACGGCTACCAGTAACTAACGGCAGAGAGAGTTTTTGTGGCGCGCACCAAACTTTCCCAAATTAGAAATGGCTAGTGATAGTTACTGGTTTTAGTCTATTTTTCAGTGTCTTATGGCTATGAAAAACGGGGCTATCTTTGTGGGTTTGGTTGGTTTTGTTTTTTACTGTAGTCCTCTGTCAAATTAAGGTATAACGAAGCCGATTTTTGGTTGTGCTGAGTAATCGGGGCAATTTGGTCAAATGGATTTAGTTTTAGTAAAAATAAGCAAAAAACATAAACCAGGGAGTAGTTAGAACAGATGAATAATAAATGGATGAGCGGTATTGCGATTGCAGCTTTTGGTGTTGTTATGGCGGCACCAGTGATGGCTGATGATAGTTATTACCTGGCTGTCGGTGGGGGTACCACCGAAGCCGATGACACCTGTGGTGATCTTGGCGGGGCGGGCTTTACTGGCAGTTGTGATGATAGGGATCGCGGCTGGAAAGTGGTTGGTGGCTATCAGATCGACGAAAACTTTGGCGTGGAAGTTTTTTATGCTGACCTTGGTAAGGCCGATGCGGTTGGTACTATTGGTGCCGTTGCAGCCACTGCCGATGTTGATATTGATGGTTTTGGAGTCTCATTTACCGGCACCCTGCCACTGACTGAACAGTTGAGCTTGCTGGGTCGAGTGGGTATGTTTCGTTGGGATGCTAACGGTAGTGGGAGTCTTGGCGCGGTATCGGTCAGTGCGGATGACGATGGAACCGATTTGGCCTACGGTCTTGGTGTTCAATATTCTGTTACCGAACATCTTGGCTTTCGAGTCGAATGGGAGCGTTTTGAAGAAGTGGCTGATGATGATATGCAGTTGATTTCTGCCAGCGTGGTTTGGGGGTTCTAATCCTTTGTAACGATAGGCAATAAAGAGCTTTTTTAAAGGCCAGTTAAAGCTAGCTAGTATGTAAATCCCGGCTTGGATGCCGGGATTTTTTTTGTCCGCCATTTGGCGTTTGGTTACAGCTTGTTTGGTGGCGGTTGAAATGCAAAAATTCTGAGTCATTGGAGGAGAGGGAATGACGATAGCTAGGGTGGGGTGCTTGGGGTTTTCTCGGATTGGTTTCGGACTACTGCTCACACTCAGTGCTGGTCTGGTGAGTGGTTTGGCGGCTGCAGAGGGGGCAGCGCCGATTACGGTTGTTGAGGTGCGTTTGGCAACCTTACAGTCGCAAGTCAAACTCAGTGGCAGTGTCGAGGCTCGGCGTCACAGCGTGCTGTCGGCGGAGGTTGCCGGATTGGTCAGTGAACTGCTGGTTGATGAAGGTGATCAGGTTGAATTCGGTGATCCCTTGTTGCGATTACGAGCCCAACCGAGCCAGTTGCAGCTCTCCTTTGAACAAGCGGGTCGTCGTCGGGCAGACGCGGATGTCAAGCTGGGTCGTCTCAAAGAGCAGCGTCAGGGCGAGTTGCTGCAATCTCAGGCCGCAGCCCAGGGCAGTTACGATCTAGCCGAAGCAGAGCTCAACCGGGCAATAGCCGATCGCGCTGCGGCCCAGGCCAGTGTCGCCAGGGCCGAAGATGATCTGCAGCGTCATCTGGTTAAAGCGCCTTTTGGTGGTGTGATCAGTCGCAAACAGACCGAACTCGGTAGCTGGGTGCGCCCCGGTGATCCCCTGCTGATGCTGGACGAACTGGCGCAGCTCAGAATTACAGCGGCCTTACCCCAGCGTTATTTTAATCTGGTTAAAGAAGGCGGGGAGGCGTTACTGCAGTTTCAGGCACTGCCCGGCGAGACCCTGACCGCGACTATCAGCCGTAAGGTGACCGCTGCTAATCCCGCTAGTCGTACTTTTCCGCTGTTGATCGATCTGCCCAATCCAGAGGGGCGAATGGCACCGGGTATGTCGGTGGATATCACCCTACAGTTGATTGGTGGTGCGGAGCCGGTGTTGCAAGTGCCGGCAGATGCGCTGGTGCGCCAGGCCAATGGTTCGGTTTTGCTCTGGAAGGTGACCGGCCAGGCTGGTCAGTTACAGGTTGTACCGGCACCGGTTGTGCTGGGCCGAAGCCAGGGTGGCTGGGTAGAGATTGTTTCAGGCCCGTTGGCCGCGGCAGATCAGGTGGTGGAGCAGGGCAATGAGCGCATGCGTCCTGGGTTGCCGGTTCGAATCCTCGCCCAACACTAGGAGCATCAGACTATGTTTCGAGCGGCGATTAACAACGGCGTAGTGGTGGCGGTGGCCGCTCTGGTAGTGACCGTGCTGGGGTTGGTGTCGATTTTTCGGGTGCCAATCCAGATGATTCCCGATATGGATATGACCACCTTGACCGTGGAAACCGTCTGGCCTGGCGCCACGCCCCAGGATGTCGAGCGCGAGATCATTGTCGAGCAGGAAGAGTTCCTGCGCACCCTGCCTAATTTACAAAAAATGACCTCACTGGCCAACACCGGCATGGCGGTGGTGGAGCTGGAATTTGCCCTCGGCACTGATATTAACGAGGTGTTGATTCGTACCAACAATGCCTTGTCACAGGTTGATGACTACCCGGCTAATGTCGATCAGCCGCGGATTCTTACCTCGGCGTTTTCCGACAATTGGTTCATTTTCTATATCGTTGAACCGGCGGAGGGTAATCCGCTTGGTATCGATATTCAGACCCAGCTAGATTATCTAGAGGATCACGTCAAAACTGCCATCGAACGGGTCGCCGGGGTTTCTGAGGTGCGTATAGATGGTGGCATGAATCGCCAGCTGCGTATCTATATAGACCCGGCCAAGCTGGCCCAGCGCAAAATCACCCTAACTGAATTTCGCCAGGCGCTGCTGCGTCGTAATCGTGATGTCTCCGGCGGCGATCTGGATGCGGGCAAGCGCCGCTACCTGGTGCGTACCCTGGGTCGGTTCGAGTCGGTTGAAGAGATCGAGAATAGCGTTATCGCTCGTCGCGATGGTGAGCTGATTTACATGCGTGATCTGGGCTATGCAGAGATGACTGTGGCCGAACAACGCAATGAATCCCGCTACAACGGTAAGCCTGGATTGATGTTGAATATTAAACGTCAGCGCGGTGCCAATATTATGGATGTGGCCGCTAGGGTCGCCGCTGCGGTCGATACTCATGTCAATCCAAATTTAATGGAACCACGGGGGCTTTACCTACGTTTTCTGCACGCCGATACGCTCTACATCAAACAGGCGGTTGGGGTGATTGCCTCCAACCTGGTGCTGGGTGCACTGCTGGCGCTGGGGGTGCTTTATCTGTTTTTGCGTTCGGCGTCCTCCACCTTTATTGGCGCGATCGGTATTCCGGTTTGCACCATCGCCGCTTTTCTGGGGTTATTGATCACCGGACGCACCATTAACGTTATTTCCCTGTCTGGGGTCGCCTTTGCCATCGGCATGACCCTGGATAACAGTATTGTGGTGCTGGAAAATATTCAGCGTCATCGGCAGATGGGTAAAGAGCGCTTTGATGCAGCTCTAGCCGGGGTGCGAGAGGTCTGGACCGCCGTGTTGGCCTCGACCCTGACCACTATTTTCGTGTTTGTGCCCTTAATGACCATGCAAGAAGAGGTCGGCCAGCTCTATTCTGACATTGCCATTGCCATCTCTGCGTCGATCATTTTCTCCATGCTGGTGGCGATTACCCTGGTGCCGTCGGCATCGGCCAATATGCATGGGGTGGGTAGTCGGGCTGGCGACCCTAACGCACTACTCAGTCGCATTGGGCGCAGTTTTAATCGTAATGTGATGGGTTTTGTCGAATGGTTAATGCCCAGTGTTACCCGACAGTTGATTTTGATTGGGCTGGTGCTGGCGCTGGCCATCGGCCTGGTTTGGCAGCTCACCCCAAAAGCAGAGTATCTGCCTGAGGGGGAAGAGGCGATAACCTTTACCCTGATGTTCCCACCGCCGGGTTACAACCTGCAGCAGATGATCAGTATCGAACAGCAGATGCTCGATACCTTCGTGCCCGAGGTGGGTGTCGACCCAATTTTGTTTCGCCAGGGTGAGCGTCCCGCGCCTTCGGTGCGCTGGCTGCTGAGCATGGCCAGTTCGAGCAACCTTCTTATGATTGGTGGCACCTCAGAAGCGCAGGATATCGATGCCATGATCGATATCCTCACCGAAAAAAATGCCAATTACCCCGGCATGATCGCCTTTTCAGCCCGTGGCTCCCTGTTCTCCGGCAACGAGGGTGGTACTCGCAGTATGGACCTGGAAATCAGTGGCCCTGATTTAGAGCCGCTGTTTGGTATGGGGCTGAAAGCCTTTTTACGTGCCAAGCAGGTACTCGATGATCCACAGATCAAACCTTCACCATCATCCCTGAGCCTGGGCCAGCCGATGGTTGAAATTCGTCCCGATTGGCAGCGGGCCGCTGAGCTGGGTGTGGATGCAGATGAGCTTGGTTACCTGGTCTGGGCGCTGACCGATGGTGCTTATCACGATGACTATTACCTGGCCGACGATAAAATTGATATCTATATCCACAGTAGTAGCGGTATTGTTAATCAGCCTGAGGACCTGGCGGAGTTGCCGATTTATACAGACCGGGGCGGCGTGGTACCGCTGAGTGCGGTCGCCGAATTACGCCAGACCGTCAACACCGAGACCATCCGCCGGGTCAATGGTGAGCGCACGATTACTCTGTCGGTGGTTGCGCCGCGTGGCATGCCGCTGGAGGCGGCGGTTGAAGTTGTGCAGGATCAGGTGGTTGATGCCCTCAAGGCTGAAGGCATGCCTCCCGGGATCGATATTAAAATCGGTGGTGCCAGCGATAAACTCACCGCCACCCGGACAGCCCTCACCGGCAACATGGGGCTGGCGGTATTGCTGGCCTATCTGCTGATGGTGGCGATCTTCCGCCACTGGGGTTATCCGTTTTTAATTATGCTCACTGTGCCGTTGGGCGTTGCCGGGGGTATCTTTGGACTCTGGCTGATGAACCTGTTGCCCAGCGTGCACCAGCCGTTTGACATGATCACCATGCTCGGCTTTTTAGTCCTCATTGGTGTGGTAGTGAATAACCCGATCTTGCTGGTTGAGCAGGCGCTGCAAAACCGCCGAGCGGGCATGGATATCGCCGCCTCTGTTATCGAGAGTACACGGGTAAGGGT
>JAHRWJ010000130.1 GCA_019090185.1 Immundisolibacteraceae bacterium | reverse complement strand
TCACCGTGGTGACCTGGGTCTGCTGCAGCATGATTTCAGAGACCCATACCGGGTAGGGATCATGGTGATATTGCTGCCAGGGCAGCTCCTTACGACCGGCGTGGTCGAACCAGCTCAGTAATAGTGAGGCAAAACTAGCCGACCTAAGCTGTTCCGGGCTGTTCAGTTGAATAGTCCCCGCAGGAGCTGGTTTTTGAGTTGATCTTTTGCGGATTCAGGTTCGCCTGCGTCAGATTTTTTCTCTAATTGCTGTTCAAGCTTTTGCTGCAATTTTGATTTGAGTTGAGTCTGTATCAATCCGCTGACATCCGGTTTGACGCTTGGGTCAGTAAAACTGCCACTGATCATTACCGGAATGGGTGTGCCGCGGGTTTCATAACCGCCTTGAGCAAGTTTACGCACTTGACTGGCAGTCACTCGGTAGTTGATTTTTTCTCGGTTCAGGTCGGCGCTGCCGCTACCCTTGATATGCATAAATTTTTCGCTATCACTGCGGGCTTGTTCAATAAACAGGTCATCGTTTTTGAGTACGCCAGCGGTGACGGTTGCGTTGGCTAGAAAGAAGGTGAAGCGGGTGGGTTGATCTGGGGGACAGGCTTCTGATGAGCCGCTGCCCTTGAGCGCGTTCAGGCCTTGTTTTGCCAGGCAAACACTACGATCAATATTGATCTCTTTTAACGTGCCGTCAGTAATGTCAAAACCGAGCTTGCCGTTTAAGCCTCGGGTGAGTTCTTCAGCGCTATTTCCCTGGGTAGACAGGGTGGCGGTAATTTTTGCAGTGCCGCTGATTGGGGTGATTGCTGCCAGATCAGTAACCAGTGGTGCCAGAGCGACCCCAGTTAGTTTTTGTGAAACTGAGATGGTGGGGGGCTGTTTGGCACCATTGATATCTACGTTGCCCTGAAACTTGCCTTCATAAAGGTCGGCACTGAGCGGGTTCAGTTGCAGGCGACCCGCTTTGGCATTGATGGTGACCACGATGTTACTGCTGCGCAGGTTGCTAACTTTCAGCTCGCCAACGGTTAACGATCCATCGAGGTTGAGTGCCGCTAGCGCGGCCAGAGACTCACCTAGGTGCAGCGGTTCGGCGCTCTCCCCGCTGCCAGCTGGAGCAGTTGGTTGGCTGTCGGTGGTTTCCTGCACATCGCTAGCGGGCAAGTAGCGATCTGCGTCGATGCTGTCGATTGCCAGCTTGAAGCTAATCGCCGGGTTGTCGAAATTGTTGATGGTGGTGTTGCCCGATATCAGGGTTTGGTCCAGGTTGATACTGATCGGCTCAATGGTTAACTGGCTGTTGGTGGCGGCAATCGTAAGGTTAGCGCTGACAGCGGTGAGCGCCTGCGGATCACTGGTTTCAATGGCAGGTAGTCCCAGACTACTTAGCAGGGTGTTGGCATTGAACTGTTTGAGAGTAATAGCAGCTGCTACTTGCGGATCGCTACTCATTTTATTGACGGTTAAACTGCCGCCAAGCTGGAGTTCTGCCAAGCTAAGGGAAATCTCTTCAACCGATAATTGATCGCCAACCAGGTCGGCGGATAAGTCGCCAGCGAATGTTAGCTCTAACGATTGGCCTGGTATCTCTTCGCCGGAAGCGGTCAATCCGATGGACAAATCGGTTAACGAGATCTGTTTCATCTGGTCGCCGAGGCTGAGCCGTCCGCTAATGTTCAATTCTGCGTGAAGTTCGGGCTCTGCCAGGTCGGCTGTCGCCTTGATTTTCAGATCGACGGGTTGGCCCGGCGCTATCGCCCCGGTGGTTATTTTCAGCCCGGTTACCTTCAGGTTGGTCTGGCTGGTTTCGTCAATGAGGTGAAACTGGCCATCGGTGATGGCGATGCCGCCGAGGCTAAACGAGTCAGGTAGTCCTGTTTTATCGCCTGCTGAAGCGGATGTTTCTGGTTGGCTCTGTGGTGCTGATGGCGCGGCTTGGTTATCGCCAGCCGATTTGCCAGTCAGGTCAGCAAAGTTGCTACTGCCATCGGCTTTGGTGTGCAGGGTTGCGCTGAAGCCCTTTAAGGTGACTGTGTTGAGTTCTATTTGGCCGCTGAGTAATGGCATTATTTTGATGCTGGCGGAGACCCGCTCAACTTCAACCATCGGCTTATCCCCAAAACCGGCTGGATTGCTCAGGCTGGTATGTCCCAGGTCAACGCCAAGCCAGGGGAAGTAGGTGATTTCTATGTCGCCGGATATCTCCAGAGTGCGTCCGGTGTTGGCTAAAGCTTGCTCGCTGGCGACCTGTTTGATTTTGTCCGCATCAAAAAGCTGGGTGGCGATAATTGCCGCGCCAACCAGTACCACTATCAGTACCCCAATGATGGCAAAAATAATTTTTACAGTTTTGTTCACGACATCAGTCTCCATTTGGAAAACATTGGCATCACCCGGTTTTGAACTCCCGACTATCACTTTACCTGAAACTGCTAGCGGGTTTGGTAGCCAGGATATTTAATCGGTCGTCGAATCCCGCCAGATTAGTGTGGCCATGCGGCCGCAATCCGGGTCGCGGCGGTGGGAGTAAAACCGCTGGTCCTGATAGCAGCAGATCCCACTGGTATAAACCTGGTCGACACCATGAGCCTGTAGCTGGTGAGATGCAATGGCAATCAGATCCATCTGCCATTGGCCCGAGGATACCGGCTTGAAGCTGGCTTCGTAATCGCGATTAAGGTCGATGAAGTTGGTCCTGAGTAAATCATCAACTTGATATGCCTCTGGGCCGATTGCTGGGCCAATCCAGGCGACAGTAGGGGTGCGACTGAACTGCTTAAGCGCGCTAGCGATGACGCCCTTGTGAAGCCCGCGCCAGCCGGCGTGAACCGCCGCTAGTTGCCGGCCATCGCTGCTGCGAATCAGGATCGGTAAGCAGTCGGCGGTTAAGATGGCACAAACCTGGTTTGGCTGATCACTAAAGCAGCCATCGGCAGCCGGCAGTGGTTTGTTTTTTACCGCTGTTTGATAGTTGACCACCCGGTTGTCATGTCGTTGATCAAGCCAGTAGGGCTGCGTCGGCAGGCCAGCCTGAGAGGTTAGCCGCCTACGGTTTTCGGTAACATTAGTTGGGTCATCACCAACATGGACAGCAAGGTTTAGGCTGCTACGTTGGGAGCCGCTCACGCCGCCTTGTCGGCAACTGGTGAGTGCCTGCAGCCCCTCGATAGGTGGCCAGTTTGGTGTGACCCAGTCGATCATTGGGCGGAGATTAGCCTGTTTTTCAGTCTCATTGCCCGGTTTACTGCTGATCATATTCCTGGTGCAGCAGCTCGATTAGGGTCTGAAAATCGTCCGGAACCGGGCGCTGCCACTCCATTGGTTCAGCTGTTTTGGGGTGGCTCAGGCCAAGCCGGGTGGCGTGTAAAGCCTGGCGTTTAAAGCCGAGTAAGCCGTTACGCAGCTCGGTGTTGCAGCGCGCTGGCGGTTGGGTGCGGGTGCCGTAGGTTGGGTCGCCCACCACCGGGTGTTTAATGTGGCGCATGTGCACTCGAATTTGATGGGTTCGGCCAGTTTCAAGTTGCACCCGCAGCAGGGTGTGATGGGGCCAGTGTTGTTCTACTCGGTAGTGGGTGCGCGCTTCGCGACCGCCGCTGGTGACTGCCATACGGGTGCGCTCTGATCGATGTCGCCCAATCGGTTCGTCTACCGTGCCGCCGGCAATAATCCAGCCGTGAACCAGGGTTAAATATTCCCGGGTTACATCACGCTCGGCAAGTTGGTCGGTTAATGATTTGTGCGACTG
>JAHRWJ010000129.1 GCA_019090185.1 Immundisolibacteraceae bacterium | reverse complement strand
GTGGGGTTCATTACAACCAACTGGCCGGTCTGCCAAAGCTGAAACAGGCATTGCAGGGCAGCCCCGTCAAAGCGGTGAACCTCAACAGCGTTCACCTGCAACACTTCGCCCTCCTCGGCCTGCTCCATCAATGACTGATAAAGCTCCCGAACCGTAGAGATGGTGATTTCATCGGGTAATTCATAAGGCTGTGGCATCGCTTTTCCCAAAACACTCTGATTAATTTAAGCCAACGAAAACCCTATGAATCGTTAGCCGGTGCCGCGTGATACTCTCAAAAAATTAACAAGAAGGCCGAGCCGTAGCCTCGCCACCGGCCCCTAGCTGGGCACTGGCAAAACTTATTGTTAATCGTTAGTGATTGATATAACGGCTGGGTTAATTTTTTATTAACGCTGAATTTCAGAGAAATTTGGGCTGGCTAAAAAAACAGGCGATGTTTATGAGGAGAGGCAGCTATTGGATCTCCAATAAAAGCGAGTAATTCGCCAGCTTTGAGATCAGAAGTCTGGAGGGTTTAACTAGGTAGCGCCGCCCGCCGGGCGGTCAATCTGATGCTGACAACCGCTCAATCCCGAAATCAAGACAGAGGATACTCCGCAGGAGATCCCAGTAAGATCAGGCTTGGTCAGGCCCGCTTAGGCCCGATTAGGTCAGGTCAGGTCAGGTCAGGTCAGGTCAGGTCAGGTCAAAAAATGGTTCATCGGGCAAACCAACGGCGCAAGGTTTGCCGGACGCAAACTATCCCCTAAACCGGCGAATCAATCCCAGGGTTGAACCATCTTCCCCAGCTGCCAGTGGTGCCGATTGACCATCCCGTTGTCGGGCCATGGTGCTGAGTATTGTGGTCGCCAGGGTTTTCCCCAGCGCCACACCCCACTGGTCAAATGAGTTAACGCCCCAAATGACACCCTGGACGAATATTTTCTGTTCATAAAGCGCCAGTAACGCACCGAGTTGCCTGGGGCCCAGGTTATCCACCATGATCATATTGCTTGGCTGGTTACCTGGTAATTGTTGCTGGGCTGCAAGCGCCTCTGCCTGGTCTGGATTGACACCGTCTGCTATTAATTCGTCAGCCGCTTGCTGCTGACTGCGACCTTGCATTAGCGCTTGTGCCTGGGCAAAACAATTCGCAACCAGCAGTCGATGGTGGTCTGCATATGTTGACCCGGTTCTTGGTTGTCGGCTGACAATAAAATCACTAGCGACGCTGACATTGCCCTGATGCAACAGCTGCATATAAGAGTGTTGAATATTAGAACCGGCCCCCCCCCAAACAATCGGGGCGGTTTTCACACCAACCGGCTTGCCAGTTGAATCGACCGATTTGCCATTGCTTTCCATATCAGCTTGCTGCAAGTAGGCTGGCAAGGAAGCCAATCGCTGATCATAGGGTGCAATCATCAGGCTCTCAATATCCTGAAAATTACGATTCCATATACCAACCAAGGCTAGAATAACGGGCAGGTTTTGGTCCATCGGTGCCTGGCAAAAATGTTCGTCAAGATCAGCCGCACCGGCCAACAGTTCACTAAATACTTCCATACCACAGGCCAATGCAATCGCCAGGCCTGCTGCGGACCAGAGCGAATATCGACCACCAACCCAGTCCCACATCTGAAATACATTGCTAGCGTCAATGCCGAACTCTACCGCCGCCGAAACATTGCTAGAGACAGCAACAAAATGTGACCTGACTGACACATCAGAGCCCAAAGCGTCTCTGACCCACCGACGCGCGCTGGTGGCGTTAATCAATGTCTCCTCGGTGGTAAAAGATTTAGAGGTAATAATAAATAACGTGGTCTCCGGATCGAGCCCAGCTAAGGTCTGTAGCAGGTGTTCACCATCAACATTGGACACAAACTGCACCCCAGGATTGCTTGCGGCTGGATCGGCAAGTGCCTCTGCTACCATCCTGGGACCTAAATCGGAACCGCCGATACCGATATTCACCACATCAGCAATCGGCTTACCGGTAACGCCGCGCCACTCGCCGCTACGAACCTCATCAACGAGTTGAGCCATCTTGGCAAGCTGCTCTCGGATACCGGTCATAACGTCTACACCATTGACCACCAGACGTTTGCTACGGCTACGCAAGGCGGTATGTAACACCGAGCGAGCTTCGCTTTGGTTAATCTGATCACCACTGAACATGGCATTGATGGCTTCGGGTAAACCCCGCTCAATGGCAACTTCAAACAGCTGCCCCATGACCTCCCGAGTAACTCTGTTTTTCGAGTAGTCCAGAAACACACCTGCAGCAGATACAGAAAACTCATCAAACCGTTGATTCTGCTGTGCAAATAGCGATGAAACGGAACTTCTCTGCAGCACATCAGCTAACGCCTGCAACCCCTGCCAGGATTGCAACTCAGTCAGTGATGGCATCAATCAAACTCCCATAATCAGATAAATAAACAGTGATCAATCTAGTCGGCCCAATGATACAAAATCAGCGCTACCGATAAAGGCATGATTTAAACTTCTATAACAATAAAAAGCTACGTTAGACGGTTGAGACGCCGATTATCAATGCATCACACCAATTTTGATCAGCGGGAGGAGACAGTGGCTAACTCAACACAGGTAGTCATTATTGGCGGTGGTCCAGCCGGACTACTGTTATCGCAGATACTGCAACTCAACAATATCGACAGCGTTGTGCTCGAACGCCAGAGCCGAGCTCATGTGCTATCACGGATTCGCGCTGGCATGCTCGAATGGGGTTCGGTTGAGGTGCTAAGAGCAGCTCAGGTTAGCGAGCGCATGGATCGTGAAGGCGCAGTACATGAAGGCTCTGCCATCGCCTGGGCAGGCCGGAGCCGATTGCTGATCAATACTCAGAAATACGCCGGGCGTTCGATGATGATGTACGGCCAGACCCGCCTCACCGAAGACCTCTATGGCGCAAGAGATAAGCTCGGCGGCAAAGTGCTGGACGAGGTTAGCGAAGTGACCCTACATGAACTACAGAGCTACAAACCTTATGTCACTTTCATCAAAGATGGCCAGACGGAACGCCTTAACTGTGACTATATAGCCGGTTGCGATGGTTTTCATGGGGTCAG
>JAHRWJ010000128.1 GCA_019090185.1 Immundisolibacteraceae bacterium | reverse complement strand
CCTGCACCGTTAGGTCCGATAACCGAGACAATCTGGCCGGGTTCGATACTCAGGTTAACGTCCGCTAGCAACTGGCTACCATTGGCAGCGATAACGGTTACCTGATTAAGTGAGAGTAGTGATGACACGGCTAGTCCTTACTATTTGAGTCGGTCTGGTGAGGCCGCCTGGCAGGCCTTGCAAATGCCAGTAATTTCGATGGTTTCAACTTCAATTTGAAAGCCTAATTGCTGAGCACGGCGATCGATCTGGTTGTTCTGCTGGCTAATGGGTAATTCAGCCACTGCGTGGCAGATACGACAGATCAAAAACTGGCCATGATGTAAATCACCGGCCACCCCGCAACCAATAAAAGCATTTAAAGACTGAAGCCGATGAATGAGTCTTAATTCGAGCAGGAAATCGAGTGCTCGATAGACGGTTGTCGGTGCAGCATTGGGCTGACTGGTCTGGAGCTGGTTAAGCAGGTCGTAGGCCTTTACGGGGGTGTGTGAGTTCCAGATTAATGTCAGTACCTGGCGGCGTATTGGTGTGAGTCGTGCGTCCTGGTCTGCGCAGATTCGTTCGGCATTGATCAGGGCTTCTGACTGGCATTGGCTGTGGTTGTGTGGCCTTGACCCAAAAGGATCCATCTGCAGGGCTGTTTGGGTGTTCTCTAGTGGCGGCTCGTTTGCCATTTCAACGGTTCCTCAAATGTGCCTTACATTTGTAAAGTTGTGATCAATAGCTGATGTGGGAAGCTGTTTTGAAATGATATATTATTACATCAGTGAGGTTGGAATTATTCTCTTATCCAACTCAACCATTCAAGTCAGCCATTCAGGACAAGCGGTTTGCAGCGGTTAAAAAAAATATCGAGTTTTTGTGTCATTGCATTGATCAGCACCGCCATTAATGCCCAATCAGACAAAGTGCCGGGCGAGGCCATTGGGCTAGGTCAAGTACCGAGTCAGCAATCAATATCTAAGGATCGGCTGAGTAAACCGACGGGTGACCGCTGGCCTCAAGTGGTCGTGACCAATCCGCCGTTGCATTCACTGGTAGCGGCTATTATGGGCGATCAGGCTTCGCCACGGTTGCTATTTAGCCGCCAGCTATCGCATCACCATACGGCCCTCAAGCCGTCCCAATTGCGACAGCTAAACGGCGCAGACTTACTGGTTTGGGCGGGCGGTGAGATCGAACGGCCTGTTGAAGTGGTGCTACAGAAAAAGACTATTGAGGTGGATCACTGGAGTGCGGAATCCTGCGCGGGACAGCGTCTCTTGTTGGTTTCGGATGAGGGCACCGGAACCGACCCTCACGGTTGGCTCGATATCGATAATGCGGTTTGTTATGTAAACGAACTGGTAGCGCAACTTACGGTGATTGATCCTGTCCATCAGGGGCATTATCAGCGCAATGCAGCGCGGTTAATTGAGCAACTGGGTCTGCTTGACCATCGGCTGGCCAAATTGTTTAAGCCGGTCAGCGCCAGCTATATGGGCTATCACAACAGTTTTCGTTATTTACTCAGTCGCTATGGCCAGGCCGCTCAGGCTGAGTTAAATCTGTTTAACGAACAGCCGCCGGGGCTTCGTCAGCTGCTGAGTTTCAGGCAGCAACTCAAAGCCACGGGGGTGGCTTGTTTGATTGCAGACAGTAGTGTCTCCCGTGAGCAGCTAGAGCAGTGGCGGCTGGGTAGCGGTGCCCAGTTGCTGATGCTCGATCCGATGGGCAGAGCTCTGCAGCCAGGGCCACAGCTCTATTTTCAGCTCTTGACTGAACTGGCCGAGCAGTTGGCCGTTTGTATCGCTGGCTAAGAGATCAACAAATTCCCTGGATCACTTGTTTGTTTAGACCACCAGTCTGGGCTGCTGCTCTAGAGAATAAGTTCAGCCACACCCAGGCCGGTGATCAGTTCGGGCATCGGTTCATAACAGTAGGTTTCGCCGGTAAACCCGGGCAGGGTAGACATGGCGCAAACCCAGTTTTTGATCTCCAGTGAGCCATTGCCACCATGTTCGAGAAAATAGCTATCTTCGATAGACATCAGCGTCGCCAGGTCGCCTTTTTCTGTTAGATCAAGAATCCAGTGATCGAAGGCTTCGTTGACCTTGCCCATCTCACGGGTGCCGACCCAGTGGCTGATACCGCCAGTGCCAAAAATAACCACTCGCTCGTCCACAGGCCAGCTTCGCACTGCATCACCGATCATTTTGCCAAGCTGGTGACTTCGCTGCATGGAAATAAATGGCTCCAGAGTGGAGGAGATATAAATTGGGATGTTTTTCATCTGTTTGCCTGCAGGCGTGACGCTGAGGTGGATCGGTAAAATGGTGCCGTGATCCAGGCACATGGTTTTTGATGCGGCCCAGTCAAAGCCGTTGGCAGCGCCATATTGAAGAATATGCTGCGCCATTTCCCGATTATCGTTGACCACCTGCTGCTCAATGCCCATCCAGGGCTCCATGGGCCCGGTGAGGTCACCAATACCGATGGCGTAGGCGGGAATGAGTTGGGGGCCAAACATGCAATAGTGGTCGGAGCCGATGGTGATGACCGTATCGGCTTTGAGCTCTTTTACCCGGTCGGCTACTTTTGCGAACGCGCCCAGCACATTATTTAACTGCTGCTGATTGGTGTTCGGTGGACTTGCGGTTAGGTAGGGGTCATGGGGCATGCAAAAAGCACCGACTATGTTAGCCATTGAATTCTCTCCTGGAGGAAATGGGTAGTCATAGGTCGACTACTTCTGTTGATCTAATGGGGTGCAGATTTTTTTTGATGAATACTGTCAGGCTGGAATTTCCTGACCCATTTTGCGTAGATAGTCGGGGAAACTCTCAGTGCCACGAATCATGATGTAGACCATCAGCGTGAGCAGGGTGCTAACGCCATCATCAGCCATCTGATCAACCTCCAGGTTGATCACCTGATTACGTTCACGATCAGTGAGAATATAATTATCGAGGTAGCCGTTGGGGTTTTCTCTGTAAGCAGCCGCTTTGTGGGGGTCGTCACCCAGATCCCAGAGCGCTTTCTCAAGCATGAATATACTCATTGGTCGTATGCCTCTGTTGAAAACAATGAGTTCCATTGTGTCAATTACCGCTAAACCTGAGCTGATTCAGGTCAATAATTATGTGGTTGACCTTGTCGCTAAAAGGCAGTTGAAAGTGGTCAAAAAGCGGTTGATATTTACCCGAGGGTGGCTACTAAAATGAGTCAGGGATCAACCGAAATAATTAAAAAGTTAGTGCTTCCATGGCGCTAATGTCAGGGCATACTAGCGCCTGCAAAAATGGCGAAAATTAAGTCGATAGCTTTGCTGATTTATCAACTTATTGATAGTAACTGGCCTGAATATCGTTGCCCTGCTGGGACGATATAAAGTTTCCTTAACCGAAGCAGAACCCTGTTAGGTAATACCTTAAATAATGCAACAACAAGATTTAGAACCAGCTGACTGGGGTCGCTGGATGCGCCTTGGTGTGGCGATGCTGTTTATCGTTGGCATCATCTTTGCCGTAGGTGTTGGCTTTCACAGCAGTTATATACTGATTATCGCGGCGATGATTGGCGGCTACATGGCGATCAATATAGGCGCCAATGATGTTGCTAACAATGTGGGCCCGGCGGTTGGGTCCGGTGCGTTAAAGCTCGGTGGTGCCATTGTGATTGCTGGCCTGTTTGAGTCAGCGGGCGCACTGATCGCAGGTGGTGATGTGGTCGGTACCATCAAAAGTGGCATTATCGATCCTGCTCTGATTGGTGACTCGGACACTTTTGTTTGGTTAATGATGGCGGCGATGTTATCGGG
>JAHRWJ010000127.1 GCA_019090185.1 Immundisolibacteraceae bacterium | reverse complement strand
ATTACCCAGCGGAGCCCTTGCTACGACCCGGTTTTATTAAACGAGAAAATCAGTCCCGTTTTAGAGTTGGCCCGAATCATTTCTACGACCCGAACCCAGGCTTAGTTTTACCCAAACTTAAGGAGACGTCAGCATGAGCGAAAGCATTGCACACCGAGTAGGTCGGATAGTTGCAGGGAGCTTTAATGCTCTGGTGGATGCGGTTGAGAACGCAGTACCGGAAACAGTGATGGATCAGGCCATTCGCGAAATTGACCAGTCCATTGATGAAATTCGTGTCGAGCTAGGTCTGGTGATCGCCAATAAGCACCTGGCCAGCAATCGATTGATGGAAGAAAACCGCAAGCACGAAGAGATCAGCGCCAACATCAGAACCGCTATCGAAGAGGATCGTGATGATCTGGCGGAGACTGCGATTGCCTTGCAGATGGATCTGGAAGCGCAGATTCCCGTGCTCGAAGCAGCCATTACTGATGCTGGCCAGCAGGAGCGGGAGCTGGAAGGTTACATACGCGCATTGCAGGCGAAGAAACGAGAAATGGTGGTGGAGCTGGATAATTACAAGGCCAGTCGGGAACAGGTAGGGGGTAGTGACGGGCCTGCGGGTGCCAGTAGCTCCACTGAAGTTAAAGTTGATAAAGCCGGCGAAGCATTTGACCGGGTGATGCGTGCTAACACCGGATTGCCAGCACAGCAGGGGGTTCAAGATCGGCAAGGATCTGCGCAATTGGCGGAGCTGGATGATCTGGCCCGCAATAATCGAGTAAAAGAGCGGTTGGCGCAGATCAAAGCCGAGACTAGTTGATCATGATGGAATTGATCACGGCGAGTCAGAATCAAGCATTCACTGTTGCCGTGGTAATCATGTTCGTTATCGCCCTGATGGAAGGGGTGGGGATGTTGTTGGGTATCGGCGTGTTTGCGTTTCTGGACACCTTGTTGCCTGAGTTTGACTTTGATGTTGATCTTGACGTTGACCTTGATGTGGGGCTGGACGGTGCTCATAGTTCGCCGCCAGCTTTCACTCGTTTGCTGGGTTGGCTTCGGGTGGGTCAGGTACCCATTTTAGTGTTATTGATCGTGTTTCTGACCGCATTTGGGTTGATCGGGCTGACCATGCAGGGAGTGATTCATTCCGCCACCGGCTTTTATCTGCCAGGGGTGATCGCGTGGTTGCCCGCACTCGTAGCTACCCTGCCAATCGTGCGGGTTTGTGGTGGGGTATTGGCAATGGTTATTCCCAAAGATGAAACGGATGCTGTTGCTGAATCCACATTCATAGGCCGCATAGCGGTCATCACCGTGGGGTCCGCCCGGTGGCAATCTCCGGCTGAGGCCAAGCTGACCGACGAGCATGGCCAGACTCACTATGTGATGGTGGAGCCTCATAGCGAGGACGACGAATTTGCCCAAGGGACCGCCGTGTTGTTAACCCAGCAAAACGGCTCATCTTTTTTGGTGATTCGTAACACCAACGATGCAATGGTCGATCAAGGCTGATCGTCAGCTTTATAAATGTAAGTTACTAACTCTGAAACCTTTGTAAATAAAAACATTCGGGAGTAAATGGCGTGGGAAATTGGGATATTTTGATAATAGCCGGCACGATAGTCATGGCCCTGTTGGCCATCGGCATGATCCTTTCTAGGCTTTATACAAGGGCGTCTAAGGAGGTTTCATTCGTGCGCACCGGTTTTGGCGGCCAAAAAGTGATCATAAATGGCGGTGCGATCGTATTGCCGGTGCTGCACGAAGTGATTCCGGTCAACATGAACACATTACGGCTGGAAGTTAATCGTGCCAACGAGGCTGCTTTAATTACGCAGGATCGCATGCGTGTCGATGTGACTGCGGAGTTTTATGTCCGAGCTAAGCCGACCTCCGATTCAATCGCCAACGCCGCACAAACCCTGGGCCATAAAACCATGGTGCCGGAACAGCTAAAGGGGTTGGTTGAGGGTAAGTTTGTCGATGCATTGCGTGCGGTCGCAGCGGAGATGGACATGGAAGAATTGCATGAGAAAAGAGTCGATTTTGTGCAGAAGGTGCAGCAGGTTGTTTCTGAGGATCTGCTCAAAAATGGTCTGGAGCTAGAGTCGGTATCGTTAACGGGTCTGGATCAAACCAGTGTTGAACATTTTAATCCCCAAAACGTATTTGATGCGGAGGGTTTAACCAAGCTGACGGAAGCCATCGAGACCCGGCGTAAAATTCGTAACGATATTGAGCAGGACAATATGGTGGCGATTCAGCAGAAAAATCTTGAAGCCGAACGTACCAAGCTGGAAATCAAAAAAGAGGAAGAGTACGCCCGGCTGGAACAGCAGCGAGAAATAGAGGTGCGACGGGCATCGCAAAGTGCCGAAATAGTTAGCGAGCAGGCTGCCAAAAAACGCGAGGCTGAAGAGGCCACTATAGAGGCCCAACGCAAAGTCGATATGGCCAATATTGTTGCTGAACGAACCGTTGAAGAAGAACGGATTCAGAAAAGCCGGGCTGTTGAAACCGCAGAGATTGAACGCCAGAAAAGTGTTGAATTGACAGAGCAGGGTCGTGCTATCGCTATTGCCGAAAAATCGCGTTCGCAGTCCGAAGCTCGAGCAGAGGCCGACCGGGCGCTAGCAGTGGCTGTTCGAGAAGAAGAAGCCGTTAAAACTGTTCGTGAAGTGGAACAGGCGGAACGTGTCAAGCAGGTTGAACTTGTGGAGGCACGCCAGGTTGCAGAGAAACAGGCGATTACCGTGACGGTTGCCGCCGAAGCAGAAAAAGTTGCATCTGAAGATCAAGCCGACGCAGTAAAAACCCTGGCGATGGCTGAGGGTGACAAAGAACGTATTACCGCCAATGCAGCTGCCGAAGCAGAACTCGCCCGGGCTAATGCGGCCGAGCGCACCTACGCGGTTAACGCAGAAGGCGAAAGGGCAATGAACACCGCAGCCAACCTGATATCTGATGAACAGATAGCGATGCAGGTGCGCCTGGCCTTGATTGAGCATCTGCCCGAGATTATTCGAGAGAGCGTTAAGCCGATGGAGCAAATTGACGGCATTAAGATTATTCAGGTTGATGGGCTGAACAGTGGCTCATCCAGCGGCAGTGATGAAGCGGGTAATAGTGGTTCTTTGGCGGATCAACTGGTGGGTAGTGCTTTACGTTATCGTGCTCAAAGTCCGCTGGTTGATTCTCTGCTATCTGAAATCGGATTGCAGGGTGGAGATTTAAATGGATTAACGAACGTATTGAAACCGGATAACGAAAGTGGCAATGGATAAATGCAGGATTAGATTGGACTAAATAGCCAACAGTTTTTCCTGTATATGCCTCTGGTCTAGAAAGTGATGAAACTTTTCCTACACAATTATTAAAAATTGGCATTGGTAGTATTCAATGGTATCGATCCAATAATTTACGGGATAAGGCTAGCTAAAAACCCCTAGGGATAAACGTGTCAACCTAGGGAGCCGTTTGGAATTTTCGTCGCTATAAAAGAAGGGATGAAAGTGAGCCGTGCAGGCTCCTTGTAATAGGCTTGGCGGAGGAGGGGAAATAATGGCAAAGGGGTTCGATTACATCATTGTTGGTGCGGGTTCTGCCGGTTGCGTGTTGGCTAACCGGTTGAGCGCAGAGCCAAACAATCGGGTATTGCTATTGGAGGCCGGTGGCCGCGATAACCATCCAGCCATGCGCATGCCGCTGGCGATGATGTCGCTGGTGCTCAATCCCAAATTTAACTGGCCGTTTGAGACCGAACCTGAGCCCCATTGTTACAACCGGCGGATGCCAATTCCGCGGGGTAAGGTGTTCGGCGGCTCCTCCTCAATTAACGCCATGATTTATGCCCGTGGCCATCCTGGGGATTATGACCAGTGGCGGGACATGGGCCTTGATGGCTGGGGCTATGATGACCTGTTGCCGCTGTTCAAAAGATCGGAGAATCATTGGCGCGGCGGTTCAGATTTTCACGGCGGTAGCGGCGAAATGGCGGTTTCGCCGGTCCTGGCAACCAGCGCATTTTATGAGCAGTTTGCCACTGCCGCTGAGGCGGCTGGCTTTCCTCGTTCGGCAGATCATAACGGTGACCAGTCGGAAGGGATTGCGCCGATTGAGGTCACCATTGATAAAAATGGTCGGCGGGCATCGACGGCTCGGGCTTTCATTCACCCGGTCATGTCACGGCCGAACTTAACCATAGAAGTGAATGCCCTGGTGCGTCGGGTGTTGATTGAAAACGGTGGTGCGGTGGGTGTCGAGTTTGAACAGGATGGCGTTGTTAAAACAGCCCATGCTGATCAAGAAGTGGTCCTCAGTGGAGGCACTTATAACTCGGCCCAGCTGCTGCTGTTGTCCGGTATTGGCCCAGCCGATGAGCTGGCGGAATTTGGCATCGAGTCGGTGGTGGATAGTCCCGGCGTTGGTAAAAACCTGCAGGAACACGTCAATGCGGTAGTGACGGTTAAAGTCAATAAGCCGCTGTCGCTTGATCCGATGTTGAGGTTCGATCGGATGGTGGGCTCGGTGTTGCAGTGGCTATTTTTGGGCACTGGCAATGCCTCGTCGATGCCGTTTGGTGGCCTTGGTTTTGTACGCACGCAAGCAGATAGCGCGCGACCCGATGTGGAGCTAATCCCAAGTCCCATCGGACCGGAGGCGCGGCTCTGGTTTCCCGGTTTGAGGAAACCCCTGGGTCACCAGCTGAGTTGCCGGGTGGCAACCTTGCATCCAGCTAGTCGTGGGGCGGTGACTTTGCGTTCGGCGAACCCGGCGGACCCGCCGCGTATCTTCTGGAACCTGCTAGATGACCCTCAGGATCTGCATACCCTGCGTGATGGGGTCAAGGCGGTTCGGGACATCTTCAATCAGCAACCGCTAAAAAGTGCCCTTGCGGCTGAAGTTACCCCGGGTGATCAAATAACCTCCGATGCGCAGATTGAAGATTGGTTACGTCGTAACTGCTGGAGCGCCGCGCATCCAGCTGGGACCTGCCGAATGGGTGTGGATGATGAGGCGGTGGTGGATGGCGCTTTACGGGTAAATGGGGTGCAGAAGCTGCGAGTGGCCGACTGCTCGATTATGCCTCGGGTGGTGGGTGGCAATACCAACGCGCCGAGCATCATGATTGGTGAAAAGGCTGCGGATTTAATCCTGCAGCGCTGAATGGGTTAATGTGCCAAATACGCAACAGTGTTGTAATTTTTTGGCGTCTAGTACTTTATATGAAACAAAAATAGAATTCTGCTTCGAACCGCTGGCAACGATGCCAGCCATTCTTAGGAGAATAAAATGATTAACCTACAGCAACGATTTGCAGCCATCTGCCCTGTAAAAAGCGGATCGGCAAAAAAATCTCTGACGAATCAGAAAGCTTGCCTTGGTCAGCAACTCGGTGGCATGACCATGCCGATGATTCTGGCGGCTGGGCTTTACGTGCTATTCATGCTCAGCAACGCAGCCGCATCGATGACCACGGTGGGCGGGGTGCCTTACTAGCGTTTCTTGAGTACAGACGGGTCACAAATAGGCTAAGCTCGAGGCGTTAACCGGGGTGTGATATTGCCTCACACCCTGATCCATTTGATGACGCCTTATGATGCATTTTCTGAAACTGGCTCTGTTGATGGCGATGGCAACCGGTTTGTCTGGCTGCATGGAGCGTTGGCAAAAAGTCGAACAGATCGGTGGCTTTGAGAAGACCGAGTATTGGCACAGCAACAAGCTTGATTGGGAAGGCACCAGCAGGGGTGTTTATAAAAGCAGACTCTGCCTGCTGACCACTGGCCAATGTATTGAAGATGACTATGTTCACATAAAGGCGTCACCAGGCCGGGTGGTGGAGATTCCCGGCTGGCTCAATGATGACCGGCAGCTGGCCACCGACACCATACTTTTTGACAAACAGTCCGGCGAACCAT
>JAHRWJ010000126.1 GCA_019090185.1 Immundisolibacteraceae bacterium | reverse complement strand
CCAGAGCTGGCCCGAGGCAAAGGGGTTAAGTTGATTAATTTGCCAAAGCAGAAAGCCGGGGCTGTTCTGGAATTGTTAGCAACCGCGGTTGTGCCGCTAGGTCAGCCGTTAGTGATTTATTCTGGTAGCCGGCACCTCACCTTGAAACCCGCTGACCTGGAGCACTTTGTTGATAGCCGAGCCAAGCGTGGCCAGCCCTTGCCCCGTGGTTTTCAGCGGGTTAAGCGAATCGAAGTACCCCTGCCAAAAAAATCGGAAACCGCCACGCCATCATAAATCCAGAATAAAGATGAACAGCTCCGGCCGGGTAAAACCCGCTTAAGCTCTGCCCCGACTAGTCCGATAACCCGCTCATAACTTGAAGATAAAAACTTGAGCGGGGATGAACAAAGGATATGTCTGAGTTGGAGAAATACCGGAAGTTGTTGGCGGACAGGGCGGCAATGCTGAAAAACAAGAAAGCAGACCTGCCTCCGTTTCGGGCTGTGTTTACCGAAACGGATCAGGTGAAGTCTGTGACGCCCAGTAAAGAGACGTTAGCCCGCCAGCTGTTCCGTGAGAGCCAGGTGCAGCAGATCTACGAAGACCTCGATCAGGTTGAGGCAGCGCTGCTGCGAATGGATCAGGGGGAATACGGGCTCTGCTCCGTCTGTGGTGGTTTGATACAGCCAAGTCGATTACAGTTGTTACCGGCCACTGATGTTTGTTTGTTGTGTGCTTAATGACGAAGTCAGCAAGCGGGGTGATGCTTGCCCGCAATTACCTAAGCCCGGCAGACTCCTAGAGACCTAAAGATGAATTCCTTAGCCGACCGGTTAATCGTTTCTGAACTTGACAGTTTGCAACGTGAGGCTGCGCTGGATAGCCAGCGCTGGGCCGCACGTAAAGCTTCTGCGCAGCAGTCGGTCAAGCCAACAGAGCCTACGCCGGACCCTTTGATCCGCATGGGTGAATTCTACCTGGGGGTTTCCGTTGATGAGGGCAAGTTACTCTATAACCTGGCCCGTTCCAGTGGCGCTCAGTGCATTGTTGAGTTTGGTGCCTCTTATGGTATTAGCACCCTCTATCTTGGCGCAGCGGCCCGAGACAGTGGCGGTCAGTTGATCACTACAGAAGTTCACCCGGATAAATGTCGTGCAACTCGGGCGATGATCGGCCGAGCTGGATTGCAGGATCATGTCACCCTGCTCGAAGGCGATGCGCTAGAAACTTTACGGGCAGTTGATGAGCCGGTGGGTCTACTGTTTCTGGATGGCTGGAAAGGTCTTTATCAGCCCATGCTGGAGCTGATGCTGCCGAAATTAAGCGCTGGTGCGTTGGTTGCCGCAGATAATGTTGACCACGAGGCTGCAGCGCCTTACCTGGCATTGATTGAGGCTGACCAACGATTTGTCACCACACTGGTAGGTGATATGGCTTTGAGCTGTTTTACCGGTTAACCGCAGCTCTGAGAGAATTAAAAAAGGGAGCTATTAAGCTCCCTTTTTATTGGCCCGGTGGTTCTGCTTTGGCTGGGTTATTTCCAGCGGATAGTACTGTTGCGGTCTGCCGGGTCAGCGGCCATCCAGTGGCCATTTTCATCAATGGCATACTCTTCATAGTTATAAAATTCGATGCTCATTTTCAGGCTCGGGTCCAGATCCGGCCCGCCAGCTGCCAGCTGCTGGTTCCAATGTTTGTCGTAAAGTTCACGACTGGCCCAATGTTCCATCAGCACCACTTTGCCCGGCTCTTCCGCGCTACGAAATACCTCATATTGCAGGGCGCCTTCCCGGTCTCGAACCGGTGCATGGGCTTCAACCATGCCAGCAGCAGCCTGTTCAGCTATTTCGCCATTGGGAAAGTTAATGGTAACCACTACCCGTACTCCCGCCATGATATGTTCTCCTCGTTAAAGTATTTGATGGATGTCGGTGATTTGATGTCTGTTATTTCGATGCCCGTGATTGTCGGGCTCTGCGCTGGAGAGGTCAACCGTAGAACGGTATGGCTAGCAGAGGTTAGCGAACAGCCTAAATTGAGGAGAAACCTGTATGACCAATAACCGGATTGGCCTTTGGGATCACGTCGAACGCAGACCAGAGCAGTCACTGGCAGACCTTTACGCCGGGCGGGCCGAGTTTCTTCGACTGGCTGACCAGGGCCCATTCTGGTGTTATCACGTTGCCGAGCATCATTTCACCCCGCTGGGGATGGCACCGTCGCCGTCAATTTACCTGGCGGCCCTGATTCAACATACCCAGCGTATTCGACTTGGTTCGATGGTGCATCTGTTGCCGCTGTACCATCCGCTGCGGCTGATTGAAGAGATCTGTATGCTCGATAATATGAGCAATGGTCGCCTTGAACTCGGCTTTGGGCGTGGTATTTCGCCTTATGAATTGGGCCACTACGGCACCTCATTTATTCACTCCCGTGCCGAGATGGAGGAGGTGTTGGAAATCCTGGTCAAAGGGCTGCGTAATGAAATCCTCAGTCACAAGGGCGAGAAATATAATTTCCCTGCGGTGCCGATGGAGTTGCGGCCGGTGCAGCAACCCAACCCACCGCTCTGGTACGGGGTTAACAGCCCCAACAGTATTCAGTACGCAGCCGAGCGCAGCCTTAATGTGATTACGGCCGGACCTAATCAGGCGTTGGCGGCACAATCGAAAGCGTTTTTTG
>JAHRWJ010000125.1 GCA_019090185.1 Immundisolibacteraceae bacterium | reverse complement strand
GCCTGGCGATTAAACTTGAAAGCCCACAACTGCTGCATAAAAGTGATCAACAGGCAGTTTTGTTAGCCGTTGAAAGCGCGGATGCAGCAACTGGTTGCGAGCAGCTCGAACAGATTGCCACTAATTTGAGTCTTGGCGATTATCAAATCATTGCCCAACAGATGGTTGCTGATAGCAAACTGGAAATGCTGGTCGGCGCGGTGGTCGACGACACGGTTGGCCCCGTGCTGACGCTAGGGCTTGGTGGCATCACCGCCGAACTACAGAAGCAGGTTACCCACGCGCTTTGCCCGTTTGATATTGACGTTGCTCGTGGACTCGTCGAGACCTTGCAGATTTTGCCGCTGTTCGAGGGCTACCGGGGACAACCGCCGCTTGATAATTCTTTTTTTGAACTATTGGTCAATGTTTCTCAGTGGGTTTATGACCACCGGGATAGCCTTAAGGAACTTGACTTAAACCCGGTGTTTGTTTCTAACCAGGGTCAGCCGGCACTAGTGGGAGATGCGCTTGCAATTTTTAAGTAAGCTCATTGCTGGGTCATTGCTAATTGTGATGGCGGCAGGATCAGTGGCTAAAACCGGTTATGTCTCTGATGAACTGAGGATTACGGTGCGTCGAGGACAGAGTACCGAGCATGGGGTGATTACTACCATCTCTAGCGGTACCAGCGTAGAGATATTGCAGGTTGATGCCAGTAGTGGTTATACGCAGATACGAATGGCTAATGGCACCAGAGGCTGGGTGCTAAGTCGGTTTTTGCTTGCAGAACCGATTGCCCGTAGCCAGCTGGTGACTGCCAACCAGCAGCTGGCTGAAGCACAGGAGACGCTTAGCGAACTTCAGCCTTTGACAGAATCTCAGGCGCTGCGGTTGGCTGAATTAGCCCAGCAGAGGGAGCAACTCACCAGTGAACTGAACCAGCTGAAATCGGACACTGCTGATACGGTCGCCATCAATGAAAAAAACCGTTTACTTCTGCTGCAGCTTAAGTCAATTCAATCGGCTAAGCAGGATTTGTCTGATCAGGTCGATCTGCTCGCGGATGACCATCGGTTACGTTGGTTTCTGTACGGCAGTGGCGTGATCGTGATTGGTATTCTGTTTGGGCTGTTACTGCCAAAACTACGCATTCAACGTAAAGCCTGGAACGAGTTTTAGGGCTGCTTGATAGGTGCCAATCAAGCGCTGTTACCAGCAGTGTTGAGTCATCCTGGCGCTATCGATGCGATTGCAACACCAGCCTGCAAATAGCCCAATTAAGCCCCGGGGACCAATGGTCTCCGGGGCTTATTATTATTGACCGTCAGAACCATTACCCTCGACAGTGGTTTGTCCATCTGCGGTTATTTTATTATGGCGTCGCCAAAGCCCCTGATAGCTATAGGCCTGCCAGCCCCATTTCGCCCATCCAATCAGCGCATTGGCAAGCCAGAGCGACCAGGCCAACATCGCCAGCCGATAGACCCACATCGGTAGTGATATAACCCAGGCGCGGGGTAAATCACTGCTGCTCATGTCCTGATACCAGTGCAGCAAATAACGGCTTGAACCGTTACCAACAACACCCATATCGGGTTGGGCCAGTAACCCAAACGGAATCGTGGCCAATAGTGCGGCAATGCTGGCAATGCTCAATAATCCAAGTCCGACCTGAATCAGGTTGAAGCGGTTTAAGCTCAGTCGTTGCGGTGTTAACTGGCTGCGCCAACCGAGCAGAAAAAACCAGCCAACGATCAGTAGAATCGCCGGGAAAGTTCCAGTACTCATCCCCAGCCCCAGCAACATCCAGTGCCGAGACTTTAGTGGGGGCTGGCCACCTGAGCGGCCTTGTCGATCGCTAAACCGGCCCAGCACGAAGCCGACCAGCAGAATGACCAGTAAAACGCCCCAATAGAGCAGCGCCGGTCCAATTTTTGGTCCGCCAAGAAATAGCAGCCAACGATCCCGGGGTAGCTCCAGTGTCAAATCGATATTGCTGCTGACAGCCCCCAGTTTCACCAACGGTGTTTCAACTTGCCATTGCCGCTGGTGTTGCTCGCTCCAGAGTATTTCGACTTGATGCGTTCCCGGATTAACCGCCAGCAGCAGCCGATTCTGCTGCTCGTTAACAGGTAGTTGTTTGCCATCAAGCTTAACCATTTCTAGCCGAGCACCGGCGGGCAGATCAATCGGATGTTCAACGCCGGTGCTGGCGCGCAGGTTAAGGCTCATTTGGGTTCTGGACTGGCGCTTACCTGGTACGTGTTTAAGGTTGACCCCATCGATCGTAAAGGTCTGACCATCGATGCCAGCAGGACGTACAAACCGAAGCAATAGCTGTTCCCCGGGCCAGGGACGCCACTGGGGCTGCCATTGATTTGCAGATGACCTGAGTTGTTGCTTAATCGGTGGCAGCGCAGGCGTGCCATCGACAGGCAGCGACTCGACACTCCAGATCTGGCTGGAACTCACACTCCATGATTCAACCCAGTGACCATCTTCACCCGCTCGCAGTAAGAGGGTGTCGGTTTTTTCTAGGCTAGAGCGCCAGGTTTGAGACGATTGTCGAGGGCCGAGGGTGACCTCGATCAGGCCGTTGTCGACCTGAAACCCGGCAGAGGTCAGGGACTCGCCCTTAATCAGCGGGATGTTGATGTTGATTGCCCCCTGGAGTGGCGCAATCCGTCTGACGGTGGTCTCTACATACCAGTCAAGTCCCAGCTGTAATTTGCGTTCTACTCTGACCAGGGTCGGTATGTAGGTGGGTGCCATGGTTTTTTTATCAGCAGCAGAATCACCATTGTGTTGCTTTGCAAGGTTTTTTTGCTTGCGCTGCAGTCCAAGTGAACGACTGCGCAGTTGACCATCAACCAGTCCCGCTGCCTTCCAACCCTGAAGCTTCAACTCCAGATTGTGAGGTGGTAAAGGGAAGTCAAGTTGTAGCTCCTGCCGATCGGCTAGCGGGCCGGATAACATAATGTGATGACGGCCAGCGGCTAACGCCACTCTTAGCTGATTGTTATGTCGTTGTATTGCGGCAGCTGGCTGACCATTAACCTTAATACCCCCTATCCACCAAGCTTTTTTAGCAGCCATTGGTAATGGCATAAGCACCGAGTCATGACTATCAACCCAAAGTTCAAGTTGCATGTTCTGAGGGTCGGTAACGAGTTTTCCACGGCTGATCGTTATGCAGCTGGGCAGGCACTCTGGCGCTGTCAATAATCGCTGTTCAAGCTCACTGAGCAGTTCTGCTGAGGGCCAATCCGCCCGTGCCTGGTTGGCAGGCAGGATGATTAAACTACAACCGATTATCAGCGCGAACCCGGCTACCCCTGCTCTATTACCAAACCTGGGCAGGGTGAACCCCTTCTGGGGTCGATAACCGACACCGAGTAAGGCGACTAACAACAACATCAGCAAAATCACCCGCACAAAAGCCAGTATTGAATTTAGCCAGGGTGGGGAGACCAGGATGTTCAGGCGTTGATCAGCGGTGACCGGCCCACTCCAGGTGAGCCGGGCCTGATTCCAACGCCACTCCGGTATCCCAGGACCCGTTTGGGTGGCAATGTCTGGATCTCGCAGGGCCAACGATCGACCACGCCGCTTAGTTGTTGGGCTAGCCGTTGAGACCAGGCCATCGGCCGCATCAAAAGTGACATCATCCATCTCAAGGCTATCGAGGCGTACGGAGCTCATGACTGCAGGTGTAGCTGCCCTGGCTGGATTTCTATCAAGCTGATGCAGCTGTTGCCAGGGACGCTCCAGCTGGGGATAGATTGCCTGACGGATCTGATCAACGCTGAACGGCAAGATCATCACCACCAAGGCTAAAACAGATAGCCATCGATAACGATCAAAAAACTTGTACGCCCGTCCCGCCGGCAACAAGGGCAGCAGCGCGATGACAGCCAGCAAATTGAGCCAACTGAACAGCGGACTACCTGACTCTGCATGGGTCAACACTAGTGTGATTAATGCCAGTAAACCGACGACTGCGCCGCGTAGCCGTAAAGCGGCTAACGAGATAATCAATAGCAGAAAGATATCCCAGAGGTCCCAACTTCCTATCCAAGTAGAGGTGGCCTGATCGGTTCCTGATACAGAAAATAGCCGCCAACCCGGTGGCAGGTGCAAGGTGATATCGACCTTATCAAAATCAGTTAACCACCCTACCGAAGGCTCTGAAATATCTGCTGATAATCGACTTACCGCAGCAATATTAATATTGCGTTGGCGAATTTCAACGCCGGCCAACTTGCTTTGACCGCCGCTGGTAATCAGCTGGGGGCTGCCGTTAGCGTTGAGCCGACCGAGTTGATAAGCCCGATCTATCTCCAACCGCCAGTCGCGATTCATGGTGCCGCCAATGGCATCTTCCAGGGTGTAATGGCTGCCATCAAAATCGAGCCACATCTGTCTTGATAAAGAGAGCTGGTTTCTTGCCGGCTGGGGGTCCCCGCGGCTTTTTTCAATCAACCGAACCGTGTCAGCAGGTTTTATACGGTAGGCATTGAAAGAGCGCCAGGACTCTGGCAAACGGGTCTGCTGCGGGTCTATAGTCGAAACGCCTGCTATCTGTAATTTGCGCTGCGCCAGGTTTGGCTCAATCACCCAAACCTCCTGGTCAGGCCACAAACCCTGGATGTCGGCCATTTTGATCTCAGTTAAGGTATCGATGTGTTGGCTGGTCACCTCAACAACCCAGTTGCCCGGCCGCAGTTGGACGCGCAAACGACCTTTAGCATCGATCATGGCCGGTAATTGGCTTTGAATGGCCAGCGGAGTAAAACCGTCTAGCAACAATTGATTAAACAGCTGTTCGCGGTTTTGACCAGCCACATCTAGCTCTACCCGGGTGGTAATTTTTATCGGGATGCCATCGCTGATTTTACGAAACACCCTGACCGTGACCCGGTCACCATCAGGCTTTTCAATATTTTCAGATCGCTTTTTTGCCAGCCATAAACGCCCGCTGTTAGCGTTACTCTTGTTCCCGCGCACCAGATCAAACCGGGGATATTGGATCTGCTGGCCATCAACCCAAAGTTCAATGAGTCCGGTATTCGCCGGCAACGGCAAAAAATCCGGCCTGGTTTGCCAGTTAACTCGTCCAGTTAAACGATGCGACCCTGGCTGTAGATAGGCCGCTGGTAGACCATTCTTAGCACTCAACATCGGACTATTTTCAGTCCCGTGAAATATTGGCCAGAACTGATGGTTGCCCGGTAAGGTTACCCAGCCAGCGGCATAAACATAGGCGATTTGTTCAAAGCTAAACCCCTGATCATCAACCTGTAATTTAGTTTTGCTCGGCCAGCTACAGACTCGCTGGGCATAATCACTAAACAGATAGGGACAGTTCTGATTTTTATGGCTATCGAGCACCCAGGGCTCCCACTGGCGCAGCTCATCAGGCGTTTCTAAGGCATTGACAGAAGCGCTTGCTACCAGAACTGAGACCAAGACAAGCAGCATCAGCCCATGCAGCGGTGTTGTTCCGCCAGTCATAAAAGACCGGAGGAAACCCCGATTAACCTGCTGATAACTTTGCTGTTTGTAGCATCGATCTAAATAGCGGCCCACCGTCACCCTCTCCCGAATTGATTAAATGCGTCATCAGCTAGCGTGATAAGTGTCTCCTATTTGACGGGTAAGCTGGTGGCAAAAAAAAACCCCACCAGCTGATCAACAGCGGGTGGGGTTATCTTGGCCCTGGCAAACATCAGGAAAACTTTCTACTCAGTAGGGTTTAACCGTTCTGCATACTCAAGCCGGTCTGCCTTTAATCAAGCTAGGCTTTTGAGCGTTTGCGCAGAGCAAAGCCTAAAAAACCAAGCCCTAACAGGGGCAAAGTCGTTGGCTCTGGCACCACCGCGACATGACCATCAATCGCATCATTTCCACAAGACATAGTCCAGTGGGCATCGAGAATGAAATCTT
>JAHRWJ010000016.1 GCA_019090185.1 Immundisolibacteraceae bacterium | reverse complement strand
GCCTATAGCGGCGAGTTTTTGCTGGACGGTGAAACTGCGATTCATCGGGTGAAATTTGCTAACTGGCCCCCCATTGTCGGTAGTGATCAACGCCGCGACGCCACCTTTAATGGTGATCAGTTGGTGCTCAGCGCAACCGCAAAAGGCACCACCCATACCATTAGCTGGAAACGGGCTGGTCGTCGTTAGCGGTGGCTCGGGTCTTGATCGTCTGCCCGTCGGAGTAAACCAGGACATACCGGCGACACGGCAAATATCGCAGTAGAGCTTATTGCCACCATTTTTGCGAATAGAACACTACCGGATCGGTACCGCGTTCTTCCTGTTGAGGGCGGGCCTCTAGTGCCAGCAGCTTGTTCGAGACGCTGCTTTTGGGGTCGTTGAGGTCACCAAAAAAAGTGGCTTCATAAACACAGGCATCAACGCATGCCGGTTGTTTGCCTTCGTCGATCAGGTGGCTGCAGAGGTTGCATTTCTGCATCACCCCTTCGGCTTCGTTTACCTGGATAACCCCATAGGGGCAGGCCCATGTACATTTTTTGCAACCCAGTCCAATACAGTCATCTGTTTCAAGCAGCACAATGCCATCGGCTCGGCGGGTAATCGCATTGCTCGGGCAGACGTCCATACAGGGCGCATCCTTGCAATGCATGCAGAGGGTTGGCGACCAGTGCATATTTAAGTTGGGATAGACCCCGGCCGGGGTGTCTGGATGATCGCCACCGATGGTTTTGACCTCATGCAAGGCAAGTCCCGGCGCAACTTTGTTTTCAATTTTGCAGGCAACACTACAGGCCTGGCAACCGATACAGCGTTCCAGGTCATAAACAAGTCCGTACTGCTTTTCCATGACTAGGTTCCTTATCAGCTATCGGTTTTTTCGACTTCGACCTGGCAATCAAATAGCTGATCAGCCAATCCATAGGGCGCAAGTCCTGGTGAAGCAGCTTGTTCGGCATATTCTTGCCATATTCCCCAGTAGATTTGAAACGCGGGATTGATCATGCCTTTATCGGGTGCATTAGAAGGCAGTAGCAGGTTCTGGTAGTGCCCCTCAACAAAGTCCTCGGGTTTCCAGCCATGTTCGATCCAGACGCTACCGGGTCGTAGTGCCTGACTGAATTGGATTTCTACCTTCAGTAGACCTCGATCGTTAAAAACCTTTACCAGGTCGCCCTCATTCAATTCTCTTGACGCGGCGTCGTTGGGATTCATCCGTAACAGTGGTTTCGGACAGAGTTCTTTGGTGGTGCTCAGGTGAGACTGGCTTTGATTGGTGAACTTACGCCGGCCAGTATAAAACTGCAGAGGGTATTTCTCGGCCAGCGCCGAACGCCTGCCCTCCGGTGGCTCTTTATGGCAGGGTAGCGCTTCGCCGATGGCGCCGAGGTAAGGGGCATAGAACTCGATGCGCCCAGATGGTGTAAAAAATTGCTTGTCGGCAAATGAGATCATCGCGTTTTCGGGCGCCTCAGCGCGCATGATGCCGTTGTTCTGTTTCAGTTTTTCCAGAGTAATGCCGGTCTGGGTTGGATGATCCAGCATGGTCGCTAGCAGCTGGTCGGTGGTCTCGGTGAAATATTCGCCAAGACCGAGTCGTTGCGCTAGCAGCGTACAGATTTCATGATCTGATTTGGCCTCATACATGGGTGCTATCGCCTGTTGTGATAACACCGTGCAACCTAATACGGTATAGAGGTCTGTGCGTTCATAAATGGTGGTACCCGGTAACACGATATCGGCGTATTGCGCGGTCCAGGTGTCGACGATATCGACCACCACCAGCAGTTCCAGTTTCGGAATTACCTGGTTGATCCAGGTATTGGCGTTGGGTTTTGAATTTAAGGGATTGCTGGCAAAAACCAGCATCGCCTTGATATCGCCGTCGATCACCGCGTTGTGGCCGGTGCTGATGTGCAGGCGGTTACTGCGGCGCGCATCCGCGGCATAGACCGGATCACCATTGAGCATGGGGGCGTAGTGGCGGGCCCAGCCACTGGCACCACCACCCGGCACACCCACATCACCGGTGATCGATGCCATGGCGAGAATCGCCCGGGAGTTTAAATCACCATAAAAAGTACGTGATAGGCCGATACCCACTTTGACGGTGGAGGGCCGGTTATTACCATAGGTTGTTGCCAGCTTGTGGATGGTTTCAACCGGTAGTTCACAAATTTCGGCGGTTGTTTCGGGTGGGTACTCAGCGGCCCGGTTTGCTAGTAACTGGAACGCGGTGTGACAGCCAATACCGGCGATTTCATGCTGACCATGTAACGCCGGTTCGACATCAGTGAGCGTGTGGGTTCGTGGCGGCATCGCCACTGCGCGGTAGCTGGTTTGATCCCAGACCACAAAGTTCTCGGCGCTACCCTGGGGGTTAATATCCGATTCTCGTAAGAATTCGCCGTTATCATCCCGTACCAGGAATGGGCCAACAGTGTGGCGTCGGGTGTATTCGATATCATAAAGGCCCCGTTCGATCATCAGATTGAGCATGCCCAGTGCTAATGCGCCGTCGCTAGCGGGGTGTAGCGGAATCCACCAATCTGCTTTTGCGGCGGTGGCGTCAAAGGTGGGACCAATTACGATCAGCTGGGTGCCCTGAGCCTGGGCCTGCATCACATGGTTGAAATCACGCATGGCCGATTCGGCCATGTTCTCGCCCCAGATAATGATGGTTTTGGCATTCACCCAATCCCGAGGGTCATTAGCGCCGCCAAAGAAAAATCCGTAGTTGACCATGCCAGCGACGAAGGGCCCGCCATCCACCGGCCAGCCAATCACCTCGGTACAGCCAAACAAATTGGCTAAGCGCTGGGTCGCGCCACCGGCATTGAGGCCGCCGAGTGGCACCGAACTGCTCCCGGAACCGGCCATCTCAATGGCTTGCGGACCGTGTTCATCGCTAATTGAGAGCATTTTGTCGGCAATGGTATCGAGGGCTTCTTCCCAACTGATCTGTTGCCACTGGCCGGAACCCCTTTCGCCGACTCGCTTCTTAGGATATTGGAGCCGGGTTTTGACGTTGGGCAACTCGTAACTGGCGATACCCCTGAGGCAGGCATGGGTCTCCTCAGGAGCACCCGGTATGGGTTGCGGCCGAACTTTAACGATGGCCCCATCGACCACCTCAGCCTGCAGCGGGCAGTTCTGATGGCAACCCATACCAGGACAGCCGACAGTGAAAAATTCACTGTTGTTGGCTCTATTCGGACTGATGTTGGAATCTGCTAACTCGCTGGATTCGAATCCGCTGGTGGTTTGTAGGCTGTCCATATCGAGTTACCTCGTGGTGGTGTGGACGGAACTAGCTGACAAGCGTTGGAGTGAGGCGTTAGCCGCGGGGTCTTCTGCGAGAGAGGTTGGTTAATGCATGCTGCGGCCGCCATCCACACTGATGACCTGTGCGGTGACATAGGCAGAATCGTCGGAGGCTAAAAACAGCACGGTTCCCGGAACATCTTCAGGGACTTCAGTTCGGGCCATCGGCGTTAGCGCAAGGAACTGGTCTGCCATCTGCTCATAACCGGCTTTGACCATCCGATCAGTCATGGTTAAGCCGACACTGACACAATTGCAGGTTGCGTTGATGGCCCCTAAATCAAACGACAGGGCGCGGGTCAGGCCGATTAATCCGGCTTTCGACGCAATGTATGGCGCGGCATTGCCACGGCCAAAATAGACTGTCGAGGAGCCGATGTTAATGACTCGCCCCCATTTCTGCTGGGCCATGTAGGGATAAACTGCTTTGGCGACAATCCAGGCACCTTTGAGATTGATATCCAGGTTGGCATCCCAGACATCTTCATCAATTTCATAGAAGGGGCGATCAATGCGGTCGCGGCCAAACAGACCGAGAGTGACTGCCGCGTTGTTGACCAGGACATCAATTTTTCCGAACTGCTCGGCGGCATGGGCCACCGCTTCGTTGACCGCTGTTTCATCGGAGATATCGCATTGTTGCCAGAACACCGGCCGGCCACCGGCTAACTCAAGGGCTTGGGCAGTCTCTTTGAGAACCGATTCGGTAGTGCCGAGAATAGCTAACTCAGCCCCCTCGCCATAGAGTCGTTCACTGATAGCGCGACCAATACCGCGGCCACCTCCAGTCACCAGTGCGACGTGTCCTAGCAATCGATCAGCCATGGTTCTCCTCCCCTTTTATTAAAGCGCTAGTGCGACGATCAAATTCGGTTTGGTGTTGTCAGATGAGTCGTTAACGAATCCCTACTTAAAAAAATAACTGTTGATTAATGGGTGATCAACCAGTGTGTCAGCAATGGTGATCTACTGATCACTCCTAAATGAGACTGGTTTTCTTTGTTGAGAATATCGTGATATGGGCATGGTATGGTTAGAATAAATTACTCTAATCATAGAACTGAATGTAGAACTGAATGGTTTTTTTATGGTTAGATTGTTGGTGCCGGGGAGGCTGCACAGGGCCTAACCGCCACCAGTTCTTAATGACTATCTCACGGGAGAGGGATGATGGCTTATCAGGATATTCGTCAATACGTAGCAAGTTTGGCTCGCACCGGGGAACTGCTGGAAATCGATGCCGAAGTCGATCCAGTAGAAGAGTTGGGCGCTATCTGTCGAAAAGTGCTCGATGAAAACGGCCCGGCTATTTTGTTCAATAACGTTCAGGGTTACGACTATCCGGTGATCGCTAACATGCTGGCGACCCCCGAAAGAATAGCCCAGGCATTCGAAGTGCCGGTTGAAGAGCTTACCCAAACCTATACGGAGCGTACCACTGGTGCTCAGCTAGAGCGTCAACCACTGGTTGACAGCGCTCCCTGTAAAGAGATCACTATTTATCAGGATGAGCTCGACATTCGGCAGTTAATTCCGCAGATTCTCTCCAACCCGGGTGATGGTGGTGCCTACCTGAATTATGGCCTGG
>JAHRWJ010000124.1 GCA_019090185.1 Immundisolibacteraceae bacterium | reverse complement strand
TTGCCTGGATAAATTTTCTCTACCTGGCCACCGCGGCCATGATGAAAAGTTGGTTCAGCGGTTTTTTTGGTGGGAATTTTGACGGTTTCACTGGTGTCGGTATCGGTGATAGAGCGGGTTTTAAGCTTCTCCGTCAACGAACGCCGAATTTCCTGGTGATGGCGATGCATAAACCGCTGGCGGTTGACCGCGCTTTTGTTCTTACTGTTCTGTCGTCGATCGATCAAATAACCCATTGGCTACTCCTATGCTGCATAGTTAAGCCCAACAGTTACTGAGATTTGCGTACTCGCAGATACCACTCTGAGAGTAGTCTTACCTGCTTCTCGGTATAGCCACGATCCATCATCCGATGCACAAAATCGGCGTGTTTGTCTTCATCTTCGTTGGACGCTTTGGCGTTGAAAGAGATCACTGGCAACAGATCTTCGGTGCTAGCGAACATTTTTTTCTCGATCACCAGGCGCAGTTTTTCGTAGCTGGTCCATTTCGGGTTATCGCCGTTATTGTTGGCGCGGGCCCGGAGGACAAAATTGACAATCTCACTGCGGAAATCTTTCGGGTTACTGATGCCGGCCGGTTTTTCGATCTTTTCCAACTCGTCGTTAAGGGCAGAGCGGGCAAAAATTTCGCCGGTTTCTGGGTCCCGGTACTCCTGATCCTGCACCCAGAAATCTGCGTAGGTGACGTAGCTATCAAACAGGTTCTGGCCGTACTCGGAATAGGACTCCAGGTAAGCGGTCTGGATTTCCTTGCCGATAAACTCGATGTAATTGGTAGCCAGGTACTCCTTAATAAAATTCAGATAGCGTGCGTGAACTTCGTCCTGGTATTGCTCCTGCTCGATCTGGCTTTCTAGCACATAGAGCAGATGTACCGGATTGGCGGCAATTTCTGCGGCGTCAAAATTGAATACCTTTGACAGCACCTTGAATGCGAATCGGGTAGATAGTCCCTGCATTCCTTCATCGACCCCTGCTGTGTCGCGGTACTCCTGAATAGATTTGGCTTTCGGGTCGGTGTCTTTGAGGTTTTCACCGTCATAGATGCGCATTTTTGAGTAGACGTTGGAGTTTTCATGATCTTTGATGCGCGACAACACCGAAAACTGGGCCAACATTCGCAAGGTATCCGGCGAACAGGGTGCATCAACCAGGCTGCTGTTGGTCAGCAGTTTTTCGTAGATACTGACTTCTTCGGATACCTGCAGGCAGTAGGGCACCTTGACGATATAAACCCGGTCGATAAAGGCTTCGTTGTTGCGGTTATTCTTAAATGTCTGCCATTCAGCTTCATTCGAATGAGCCAGTACGATGCCCTCAAACGGGATGCTGCCGATTGACTCGGTGCCGTTGTAGTTATGTTCCTGGGTGGCGGTCAGTAGTGGATGCAACACCTTGATCGGTGCTTTGAACATCTCCACAAACTCCAGCAAGCCCTGATTGGCTCGGCATAAGCCGCCGGAAAAGCTATAGGCGTCTGGGTCTGCCTGGGAAAACTGTTCTAGCATGCGGATATCGACCTTGCCGACCAATGCGGAGATATCCTGATTGTTCTCATCGCCGGGTTCGGTCTTGCAGACCGCAATTTGATCGGTTCGCGACGGGAAGATACGGGTTACCCGAAACTGGGAAATATCCCCGCCATACTCATGTAGTCGCTTAACCGCCCAGGGCGACATGCCGGCTCTTAGGTAGCGGGTTGGAATGCCGTATTCCTGCTGTAGCAGTTCGCCATCTTCCTCAGGGTTAAACAGGCCCAGCGGGGATTCAAATACCGGTGAATCTTTTAAACAATAAATTGGGAAAGATTCCATCAGCGCTTTGAGCTTTTCCGCCATGGACGATTTACCGCCGCCGACCGGGCCGAGCAGATAGAGAATCTGCTTCTCTTCTTCGAGTCCCTGGGCAGCGTGGCGAAAGAAGCTAACCACGTTGTCGATGGCGTTTTCCATGCCATAGAAATCATCGAAGGATGGATAACGGCGGATGATTTTGTTGGAAAATATCCGGCTCAGTCGTGGATCAGTGGAGGTGTCTATGAGTTCAGGCTCACCGATTGCCTTGAGCATGCGTTCGGCCACCGTGCTGTAGGTAGTGGGCTCTTCGCGGCAGAGATCCAGGTACTCTTGGAGACTAAATTCTTCTACCTGAACGCTTTTATATCGGTCTTGATAATGATCGAAAATCGTCATGGTTACAGATCTCCCGTCAGGGCTTTGACGCCCACTCAAGTTATTACTGCAAACCCCCAATCGAGCTTAATCTTCTTATAGTTAAACGCTTCCTGGCTAATCTATGAGCGCTTTCTGTGTAACGCCTACTTAAGTAGGTAATTCTCTCAGTGCAAAGTTCGTTCCAAATTTGATCGAAGGTTTGAAAAAAATGGCCTGTGAACTGTCCAAACCAACTTCATGAACTCAATTTGCTATCGGGCTAGGCTCTAGCGGCTGAAGCTTGTTCTTTTCTGATAGCGTTAGGGTTTGGTTTGTTACGGCCAAAATAGACCTTTAATTTCAATAAATTAAGAGCTCTATGGGGTCGTCTAACAACATGAAAAATAACTTTCTTAAGTTATTTTTTGGCGTTTAATGGGCGGAGCTAGGTTATCTACTAGCCGTGCCGTTGATGGATAAGGAGCCATCAGGCAACTTGCCGGTGAGGAAACGTTGAGTCTAAGAAAACTATCTGCACAGGCCGCAGGGGCATCGGCTGATGGATGGGATAAAGGGTGCCGACAAGCTGTTAGGCAATTACCAGAAGGGCCACAGATCCCAGCCCCGATTGAGGCTTTTCTGGCAACCTTTGAGCTGGCCTCCATAGGTTTGTGCGCGGCGCTCTACCTTGTTGGCGACTTGTATCAGCCATGGTT
>JAHRWJ010000123.1 GCA_019090185.1 Immundisolibacteraceae bacterium | reverse complement strand
GACTTACCAATAGTAATGATTATGCGCAGTTATATACTGGAATTATGACGAGGCTCCAAACCAATGGAACCCAGTCACCGGTACCCAAATTCCGTCAATGAGCGCCCAACGGCACTTCTCCGACCACCATGACTCGACTCATCACCCGCCGATGGCCGTGATAATCATTTAACGGATTATGCTGGGTGGTGCGGTTATCCCACATAGCCAGCGAACCGACGCGCCATTGAAACCGGTAACTAAATTCGGGCCGCTGTTGGTGTTGGTAAAGATAAGCGAGGATCGGTGCGCTTTCTTCTGCGGTCATATCGGTGAAATTAGAGGTATGGGCGCCGTTAACGTAAAGCGACAATTTGCCACTATCGGGGTGCCGGCGAATGACCGGATGGGTTGAACTCCTTGGTGCCTGATCAAGATTTTTATTCTGGCGAAATTCCCGTACTCCATAGCCACCTGACTGCCCGGCACTGAACTTAGCAGTCAGGTTCTGCAGCATCGCTTTCATGCCCGATGAGAGCGCGTCATAAGCACCGGTCATACTGGCGAACAGCGTGTCACCTCCCAATGGTGGCAATTGCCGGGCATAGAGCATGGTCAGCGCTGGCGGCTGCAGTAAATAGCAGGAGTCGCTATGCCAGAGCCCACCAAAATTGAGTTTATCCTTTTCAAGTTTGGCAATCTCGACTACGTAAGGCGCTTCTGTATAGCCATCGACATAGGGATATTCGAGTAATTGGCCAAACTGTTGCGCTAGCTGCTGCTGCTGTAGCGGGGTCAAATCCTGGTGGTGAAAGAACAACACCTCAAACTGTTCCTGCAGAGACTGCAGTTCTGACAGCTGCTTGTCGGTTAATGGCTGTGACAGATCGATGCCGCTAATGTCGGCACCGAGTGCGGTAGACACGGGTGTTACTTTCACAATTTCTCTCCGGAAAATGGTGGTGCTGCCCTATTGGGCTGGCAGTTCTAGGCCGCGGTTATCTTTTATCAGCGCTGAGCGCCCTACCAACATTAACACCACGGCGATGACTGTTAGTGTGCCGAGCAGTAAAAACCCGGCACCCGGTTGACCGGTGGCAGTAATTGCCTGTCCAGACAGGGCAATACCAACGAACGAACCCAGCGATCCAGCGATATTGATGAGTGCAATGCCGATAGCGGCAATTTCTGGCGAAAGCAAAGTAGTGGTTAGGGCCCAAAAGGTGGCAAAACCGGCACCAATACCGAGCATAAACAGGGTAATCGCCAGATCGGTTTGCAGCAGGCTCAGGTTGGTGGCCAACAAGAACAGCGCCATAGCGGTTGTTAGCATGCCGATAAATGGGTGCCAGAAGCGCTCATTATTGCGGTCGGAGTGCCAGCTCCAGACTAACGACGATAGCGCAAACGCCAGGTAGGGCAAACCGACATGCCAACCAATAGCTGCTTCGCCGAGCTGCTCCCCTGCCCTGGCGACCGCTTTGGGTAACCAGTAGAGCGCGCCGACCAGCGCACCGGTATAAAAAAAGTTAATCAGACAGAGCCACCAAACTGAAGCGGAATTCACAGCAATGCGGATTCTCTGTTTGGTTGATGTGGTAGGGGTCTGGTCAGATAATTCTGCGGCGAGCTGATCACCCAGCGCCTGTTTTTGCTCTGCGGTTAGCCACTGGGCCTGCTCTGGGCGGTCGGTGAGTAAAAATAGCACTACCAGGGCGAGCAACGAACACGGTAAACCTTCGAGCAAGAATAGCCACTGCCAGCCAGCCAGCCCAGCACTGCTATCAAACTGCTGCATAATCCAACCGGATAAGGGACTGCCTAGCACCCCGGCAATCGGTACCGATAACATAAACAGCGCGACTGCCATTGCACGGTTTTCGCGGGCAAACCAGTAGGTGATGTAGAGCATGATGCCAGGATAAAGTCCTGACTCTGCAACCCCGAGCAGTAACCGCACGCCGTAAAACTGGCTGGCGTTGGTCACCAGTGCGGTAGCCGCGCTAACCAGACCCCAGATCAACATGATAGTGGCGATGAGCCGACGCGCACCAAAGCGCTCCAGCATCACGTTCGCTGGTAGCTGAAAAAACAGATAGCCCAGAAAGAACAGACTGGCACCAAAGCCATAAACTGCATCGGAGAACCCGAGGTCGCGGTTCATCGTTAAGGCCGCAAAGCTAACGTTCACCCGGTCGAGCTGACCCAGCACGTAGACCAGCACCAACAGGGGCATCAATCGCCAAGCGATCTGACGATTGGTCGCCTTTAGCAGATTTGAGCTTGTCTCATTCACAACACTGCTTATTTCCTGTGTTGCTGACCGGGTTTAGTGTCGCTGCCGAGTTAGGCAATACCGAAGGATTTAAGCTGATCGACTAACCATTCGCGGCGCTCTGGAGAGACATCTTCTACCGGTGCCAGGGTGTATCCGCCGCTTAGGCCGATGGCATCGTACCAGGGCTTAAGAATCGCAAATGCCGAGGCATAGGTGCCGGTTTTTGCCAACTCCCAAATGGTCATATCCTCGACAAAGCCGGCAACATCACGCAGTGAGTTCCAGACCTGATAGGCCTGATCCCATTTGCCCGCCTCGGCGAGAGCTTTGTATTCCAGAATCACGCTACGTTTTTTGCCGTAGGTGGTGAAATGGTAGGCGGCCCACTGGATAAAGGGATAACCGGCGCGCAGGTCGTCATAGAAATACTGTTCGATCGGTTCACTGATAAAAAAATCGTCCCGAATTTCACGGCGCAATTTGACCGTATCGGAACGTTTTAAACTGCCCTGCTTTACCCCGACAATGGTGTCGATGTCCGCCAGCCGCTGCATCAAATCGAGGCTCAGCAGGGTGCCAGACACAGCGGTGCGATAGAGAATCATCGCCATATCGGTACGGTCAGCCAGGTACTTATAAAACGAGTAGATTTCATTATCAGACTTAAGCTGTACCGCTGGATTCATCACTTCGGCGCTGCGATAGCCCATTTTTTCAACCGCCTGCATTTTCTCGACTGCCT
>JAHRWJ010000122.1 GCA_019090185.1 Immundisolibacteraceae bacterium | reverse complement strand
GTGTGTGGTTTGGTAATTGGCTCATTAGTTCTGGCTTAAAGCGGTTCGTCATCCGACGGGCCTGATTCGCCCTCCGGGGATACCGATTCAATAACAGCGGGGCTGTCAGGATGTAGGTAGGCCTCACTGATAACACCGCTTTTTATATTCACCTGTTGACCGACTCTGGGGGTTGCGGCCAGGCCGCCCGGCAGCTGCAGGGGTAGTCCTCCTTCAGTAGTGAGTTGGCGGCCAACGTTAGCGGGCAGGTTGAAATCGGCATCATCGAGCGCTTTTTGATTAAGCCACGCACGAAAACCGCCACCTCGTTTTTGCAGGGTGCCGTTAACGGTGATGGTGTTAATGGCGTTTTGGCCTTGGCTTGCGGTGGGTTGAAACTCGATGCCCCCACCCTGGCGGATATGGTTAAGCCGTTGACGCTCTTGGGGGGTGAAAAACAGGCGGTCGATGTCAGCCTGTGCGGCGTTCAGGGGCTGTAGTCCGGCGATTAATATCAGCGCTGCAAACCGGGTGGAATGAATGGTTCTGGAGCCCATGGGGTGATTTATTCGCTGAATAGGTTGGGAAATTGCCCGAATCATTGACAGCATAAAAGAGTTCATCAGTAGGAGTCCACCGGCGAGGGGGCAATGGTGATCCAGTCGAGGTCGCAGCGTGATTTCACCTGTGGGTCTGCACCCAGGTAGAGTGGGTCTTTGGCCATTTCCAGGCTGCAGCGTACGGGCATCAGGATGGCACTTGCTGAGTGGTCAAGCGTGTCCAGCAGGGGCAGTAAGTCAAGGCTGTGAAACAGGGAAAGGTCAAAGCTCATTTGTGACGAATAAGCGCTGATTAAAGCGTCATGATCGTTGCTTTGATCATCTAGGGCCGTTGGTTTTCGCAGCTGTTTGGGGGTGAAGCTCATTTTTACATCGGGTAGATGCAGTTGTTGCGCCGCTGCAATAATCAATGCACGCCACTCCAGTCTGCTCTCGGTGCCGACCAGACCTCTGTCTACCAGGTGTTGATAGTTGGACTGATAGGTTTGGGTCCACTGTTTATCTTGCCTTAACCGGGCGACTTCGCTACGCAGGTGATTCATCTGACGCTGAAATGCAGTCTGGGTTGCGGTACTGGCCTGACGCCACTGCCAGCTCGCGCCTGCGCAGATCAGTCCCACGGCCAGAATAACCGCTGCGCGAATGGCCGCTTTGCGCATGGGGTCGCTGACCGCTGATGAGCTGGTAACCACGATTAGGATTCCTCTTCGGGTTGTCTGTCACCGTCAGCTAACAGATTATCAGGTTGAGCTGCAGTGATTCCCTGCGACGGGCTGGTTAACCATAACATTAGCTGGAATTTAGCAACCGGCACCGCCCGCTGTGCTCTATTACTGAGGCTGATTTGTTCACTAAACTGGGTGCTGGAATCGACATTCAATGGTGAGCTGACCAGTTTGGCATTTTTAACGGTCGGCAGAAGTCTCAAGCTACGGGCAGTCTGTTCAGCGCGGCTCTGAGCCGCAAGATAGTTGCCATTGAATGGTTCAATGGTGAGTTCGATGAACAGGGTTTCGCCCGGGATATCTGGTGCTGGGGTTTGTGCGGGCAAATCGTCGTCATTACCCTGACCCGATTCGGGTTGGTAATTGGTGAGCGTCTGTTCAGGGGCGGCCCATTCAATTTTTCGAAACCGTAGATCGGGTTGGTCCGCCAGTGCGCCGGCCAATTGGCGTAGGGCTTGAACCGGAAAGCGGCGTTGCCGATTCAGGTGCTGGCTTAGTTCTACCGCCTGCTTCATGGCGATTGGCTGCGTGGCGCTAGGCAAAGTGTCAGTTTCGGCATTTTGTAACAGTTGCTGCCAACGGCCGAGTAGGTTTTGCTGTTCATCGGCCAGTTTGGAGAACTCCCAGACCGCGAATAACTCGCTGGCAGCCCAAAACAGCAGAGCCATGGTTGCCAGAGCTGCGGTCTGTATTAATCGCTGGCCGTTGGCGTAGCGCTGGTAACTATATTTTGTCGCGGCAGAACTAAAATCGGGTAGTTTGTGGCTAAGGTTGGCGGCCACCCAGCTCAGTAGGTGATCAGCGCGCAGCTCAGTTTGCGGCAGCTTTAGTTTTAGCTGGCTGCTAATCTGGTTGATATCGATTAATTGCAGGTCAACCTGCTGCAGTTCAGCAAGTCCCTCGGCCAGAGATGTCCCCATGTGAGCACGGTGCAGTACTCGCACGGTTAAGGTTGCATCTCGGGAGATCGCTCGCGAGTTGTTCAGGTACTGTCGAGTGGTGGTTGCCTCAGAGACAAACTGCATCGCCAGGTTTTGTCCCTCGGTGGGGGCAAGTGAGAGTCGCGAAAGTTCGGTGGCACCCTGATTGAGAAAGAGTTGGCGTAAACCAGCATCATGATGACGATAAACCAGCAACTCAGAGGCGCTGTTCCATTTCAGCTGTCGCGCCAGGGTCGCCAGCGCCATCGATGCGGTGGATACCTGCTGAATCATAAACTGCTGACTTTTAAGGGCGGTTAACCACTGCGCAATCCAGTCGCTACGGGTGATCGCCATGAGTAGCAGCTTTTCATCTTTGCGCTGCCCCTGGATGGTGCCCTGGGGTTCGGCAGCGCGATATTCCATGCCAGCAAAAGCTTGGTTGAGACTCCGGGCTAATAGCAGTTTTCGAGGGTTGCCGAATACCTTGGGAATTTGGGTGGTGCGAAGTTCTTCGTCGGCGATGTCAGCCAGTACAATAACCGGGCAGTTTGGCGTTAGAGCGGCGATTTCAACCAGCAGGTCATGGCTCTGTTCGGGGCCGTCAAGGGCCCATTCATGGACCAGCTGACGACCACGCCAGTGCTGCATGAGCGCCTGTTGTGAAAATAGGGTGAGTACCAGGGTTTGGGCCATGGCTTATATGTCCAGTTTGCCGATCATGTCGTAAATGGGTCCGAGCACCGAAATAATGATGAAGCCGAGCATGAGGCCCATGACCGCAATCAGAGCAGGTTCAATCATGGTCTGTAACCGGTTGACATCTTCATCGACCTCGCGATCGTAGAAGTAGCTGACGTTTGCCAGAGAACCATCCAGTGCGCCGGTGGTTTCGCCAATTTTGAGCATGCGGATCACCAGTGGCGAAAAAATTTCAGCTTTTGAAAAGGCTGCGGTGATTTGGCTGCCCTGGGCAATGTCGTTGGCGACCTGATCAAGCGCCTGCTCCAGTACCAGGTTGTTGCTGATGTCGCGATTTAACCGAATTGCTTGTAGCAGCGGAATACCTGCGGCGTACATCATGGCGATGGTGTTACTGATTCGTGCCAGGGCAATTTTGTAGAGTATCGGCCCGATCACCCAGGCCGAAATTTTAAATTTATCCAGTTGGTAACGTACGGCTCTGCTTTGACTGGCACTGACTAACAGGGTCATGATTAGAAAAATAGGCAGGCCAAGCATTGCCCACCACCAGGCAACGATAAAGTCTGAAATGGCGATTAAGGCTCGGGTTTGTAATGGCAGTGTCTGGCCCATGTTGATTAAAAATTCGGTCAGCTGGGGTACTAGATAAATAAACATAAAACCGATGGCACCAAACATGAAAACCGAGACGATGACCGGATAGGCCAGTAGCTGCTTGGTTTTTGAAATTAACTCGTCACGCCATTTAATTGAGCGGGTCAGTTCAAGAAAAATGTCGGATAGTCCGCCGGTGGTCTCCCCGGCTTTTACCAGGGTGATGAAAACCTTATCAAACACCGCTGGGTAAGCCTCTAAAGCCTCAGAGAATAGCTTGCCGCCTTCCAGGTCGGCGATGATCGACGCGATAATGATTTTTAAGCTGCGGTTTTCGGTGGTCTGCTGAATGTCGTCGAGCCCTTCTAGCAGAGGTACTCCGGCTCGGGTCAGCTGTTCGAGATGAAAACAGAGGTTGATGAGATCTTTGCGGGTAATGCCCTTGGCAGCGGCGCGGGCGCCGAGCCGCTCTTCCTTGTAGGAGAGCAGGCTCAGGTTCATGGAGCGTAAACGCGCTTCCAGGTCTGATTCGTTGGCTGCGTTGAGTGAACCCCGATGGCGCTTGCCCAGGTCATCAATGGCGCTGTATTTAAGTATTGGCATAAATGGCTGCTGCGGCTAAAGACGCCGGGTCAGGTCGATAACCCGGGTGACTTCGTCGATGCTGGTGGCGCCAGAAATCACCCGATCGGTGCCATCCTGGGCCAGCGAGTGGAAGCCTTTTTCATGTGCCATGGCCTGTACCGCATTGAGGGTGGCGTTTTCGAGGATGAGCTGATCGATATCATCGTCGAAACGAACCACTTCTGTGACCGCGAATCGGCCTTTGTAACCTTGCCCCTGGCAGGCTTCGCAGCCCACTGGGCGGAATAGCGGGGTGTTGGCACCCGTGATGCCGAGGAGTTTTTGTTCCAGTTCACCGGGTTGATATTCCTCCCGGCATTCGACACAGAGTTTGCGCACCAGGCGTTGGGCGGTGATGCCGATAATGTTGCCAGCAATAATTTGATTGGTAATACCAATGTCGGCGAGTCGGGGCAGGGCGCCGAGGGCTGAGTTGGTGTGTAAAGTAGAGAGCACCTGATGACCGGTCATGGCGGCTCTGAAGGCCATTTCGGCGGTCTCTTTGTCGCGCACTTCGCCGACCAGAATAACGTCAGGGTCCTGGCGCATCATCGAGCGAATGCCCTCGGCAAAATCAAGTTTGCCCTCGACAATGGAGGATTGGCGGATCAGGGGTAAGGGGTACTCCACCGGATCTTCCAGGGTCATGATGTTGATGGTTTCGGTATTAATGTGATTCAGCACCGAATAGAGGGTGGTGGTCTTGCCGCTACCGGTGGGGCCGGTGACCAGAATAATGCCTTCAGGTCTGGCAATCATCAGCTGGAGTTGCCCCAGGGCGGCTTCCGAGAGTCCCAGTTGTTCTAGCGGCACAATTGCCTGATTACGGTCGAGAATACGCAACACAATATTTTCGCCATGCACGGTTGGCTGGGCCGAGACTCGAAAATCAACCTGACGTCCGCGCAGCCTCAGGCTGATCCGGCCATCCTGTGGGGTTCGGTTTTCGGCGATATTCATTCCCGAAATGATTTTTAATCGCACCACCATTGCTGGCCAGTAATCCCGGTGCAGGCTTCGAATCTGTCGCAAAACCCCATCAATTCGATAACGTACGCGGGCAAACTGGGCTTCGGGCTCAAAATGAATATCTGAGGCGCGCTGTTTCACCGCATCGGATAACAGGGCATTGACCAGACGCACGACCGGCTGCTGGTACTCTTCCATGGAGATCGCTTCAAGCCCGCCCATGTCGACGGTACCGGTTTCGATTTCCTGCAAGATGGCGTCGATAGAAACCGAGTAGCCGTAAAAATCATCGATATGGCCATCCAGGTCACCTTCACCGGCCAGTACCTGTTTGATGGTGGCCCGGTTACCTACCGCTGCTTGCAGTTGATCCAGGGCGATCATGTCCTGGGTGTCGGTCATGGCGACGGTCAATTCGCCGGTGGCGCTGTTCAGGTCAACCGGTAGCAGGTGGTGTCGTAATGCCAGTTCCTGGGGAACCAGCTCCAGGGCGTCGGCATCGGGGACTATTTGACTGAGGTCGACGCTTTCGCGGCCAAAACTTTCGCTGAGCGCGTCCCTGGCGGCCGCCTCGCTGACAAATCCCATACGCACCAGAATTCGGGCCAGCTGGTCACCACTTTTTTTCTGTTCTCGCAGCGCTATCTGCACCTGATCTTCGGTGACCAGGCCTTTCTGTTGTAGCTGTAGTCCAATCGGCAGGGGCTTGTTCATATTCTCATCTGTAGCAAACTTGGGGTGAGGGTGATAAGGCGCTAGGCACAGCGCTAGTGGTTGCTAGCCTGGAGTATGTCCAGGCGCTGTAGAGCCGACTGCTGGGCATTGGCGCTGAGCGGCATGATGGTTTCGGTTAAGGCCTGTCGGTAGAAGTTAATGGCACTCTGGCGTTGTCCGATCTGGTCGAGGGCGATGGCAAGGTTATAACTGTAGGAGGCGTTGCCTGGTTGCAGTGAATGGGCATCGAAATAGTAGCCCTGTGCCTTTTTCCAGTCACCACGCTGGGCCTGATAACTACCCATTAAATAGTTAAGGAAACTGTCATTGGGGCTCGCTTTAAGCAGCGCTAATAATTGCCTTAAATCCTGATTTGATGCTTCTCCAGGCAGGTTGAGCAGGCTGGCCTGGGCGGTGATATTAGCTGGGTCGATTTGCAGAATATTCTGATAGTAGGAGATGGCCAGGGAGCGGTCACCGGCCAGAGAGGCGCTTGCAGCAAGCCCAAAAAAGGCGCCCAGGGAATGGGGTTGGCGTTTTAGCCATTGTTGATAAAGCGTGTTTGCCTGTTCCAGGTCACCGCCAATCAAGGCTGATTCAGCAGCCGTTTTCAAGGTAATAAAATCTTGTTTTTGGAGCCGTTTTACGAATATTTCTGGTTGGAACTCATCTGCTGTATTAGCAGTCGGTGATGAGGAGGCTGCTGGCGAGTGGCTGTTAGTAAGATTGTCCATGGGGTTGTTTTGATCGGCCAGTTTTGTCACCGGCTCGGTTTTAGCATCTGCAACTGCATTGGCAGCCAAGGCAACCAGTTCGGCCAACTCTTCTGGGACCAGCGAGGCGGGCGCTAATCGGTTGGCTACATCGAAATCAGTTGCTTGAGCCATGGTCGAGGCAGGCTTGGTAACTGGGTCAGCAGCGGTCGCTCCAAAACCCTGAATATTAGGGTGCTGAGTATGTTCGTTGAGTTCAGCGACCTCTGAGGGGGGCGATGGTGCCTCGTCATATTGGCTGCTGAAGTAGTAAAAAAAGGTGACCGCAATCAGGCCAATAGTCAGTAGGGCTAGTAGGCCAACCACTGAGAGTTTATTCTTAACCGGCGGCGGCACCGGCGCCCCAGCTTGGAAGTCGCTGCTGCTCTGGGTTAGTGGATCAGACGTTGCAGTGTCTAGTGCTACAGCTGGTGGAATATGGGTGTCGCTGGCTAGCGCCTGGGGTTCCAAACTGATCGGCTCGGATTGGTTAGCCGGTTCATCTGTTGGTGTCTCTGGGGGTTCTGGATTCGAAT
>JAHRWJ010000121.1 GCA_019090185.1 Immundisolibacteraceae bacterium | reverse complement strand
AGGTGCTGTACCAGCTCACCGCCGCTACCGGCCAGGTCAGGCCGGGCTTTATCGTAACGACTCAGGGTGCGTTTGACCCACCATTGGGGCCCAGCAATAACTGCTAATATCGCAGCAACTAAAAATAACCAATGCATTAGCGACTACTGTTGTGGTGAAGGAGGTGCTTCAGTAGGCAATGCCAAAATTAAGGGTGTGCATGTCCATGCCATTATTGGGACTGTCTAAACTGCCATTGGAGAGGTGTTGATAGCGATAGCCCAGATCGTAACGGCCGTTATTGCCAAACCGTAATCCTGCACCAAGGTGCTCACCAAATTGCACAGCGTTAGAAAAACTGCGGTCGCTAATTGATGTTGGGCCCAGAATATGTACCCCAATACCGGCTTCCAGATAGGGTGAGAGCTGGCCGTTATCGCTGTTTTTCTGTTCGAGCCGAAAAACCGGTGTAACCGATATCTCAAAAAGGTTGTCTTCATGAGCGCCGGCTTTGTCACTGTGCCAATGGCCCAGTTCACCGTGCCAGTATCCGCTGACCTGCCATGAGCCTTCGCTGAACCAGGTGCGATTCCACGGCTTTTTAGTGCCGATCCGATAGATGTCCACTCCGCCCTGGCCGCGGCCATAGCTGGTTGTGCTGTTATCTACGATTCCAGCAGAACCAGCTGAACTAAATATTAATAGTGCTGCAGCTAACAAAATGCCTGCACGCTGGTTGGGTTTGATCATGTTGATTACCTCTCCCTAGTGTTTGGTTTTTATATTCTGGCCGGCGTTGGTTGCGTCTGTTTTATCTGCAACTCAAATGGTTGTCTAAAAAACAGCTCTCTAACCTGACTCATTTTTTTAGTTGGCAGATCATCATACCTACTGGCATGGTGATGATCAATTTTATAGTGATAAATCCATGGATTGCTGGCTATTTTTAAAGTGATTTATGAAGTTATCAATCTGTACCTTTCGTCGCGGGATGCCAAAAAGTGTTGTGTTTGGAGGCTTCAAAGCGGCACTGTTGAACAGGAGCTGTCTTAGTTGCAGAGGTTGTGAACAGGTCTCTACAGTTATCTAACTGCAAAACCTGTATAATGCGCGCCCGCTCCACTTCCCTCCCCTTGCTTGAAGAGATTTCCCCGTGTCGAAAACATTACGCAACATAGCCATTATCGCCCACGTCGATCATGGTAAAACCACCTTGGTCGATTGTCTGTTAAAGCAGTCCGGAACCTTTGCGGATCACCAGACCATGGGTACACGGGTGATGGATAGCAACGACCAGGAGCGCGAGCGCGGTATTACCATTACTTCAAAAAACACCGCCATCACCTGGGGTGACCACCGTATCAATATTGTCGATACCCCTGGGCATGCCGATTTTGGTGGAGAAGTAGAGCGGATACTCTCCATGGTCGATTCCGTGTTGCTGTTGGTTGATGCGGTCGAGGGGCCGATGCCACAAACCCGGTTTGTAACCGAGAAGGCCTTCGCCATGGGGCTATCGCCGTTGGTTGTGATCAATAAAATTGATCGCGACGGCTCGCGCCCAGATTGGGTGCTCGATGCCACCTTTGATCTCTTTGACAGTCTTGGGGCTACCGACGAGCAGCTTGATTTTCCGGTTATTTACGCTTCGGCGATACAGGGCTTTGCCAGCAATGACTCGTCAGTGACTGAAGGGGACATGCAGCCGCTGATCGATGCCATCGAAGCCCATGTGCCGGCACCAGCCCATGATGTTGAATCGCCGTTTCAAATGCGTATCAGTGCACTGGATTATTCCAGTTATGTTGGCGTTATCGGTGTCGGCCGTATTCAGCGCGGCTCGGTAAGTCGCAATCAGCTGGTTACCCGGGTGCTACCTGACGGCAAGGAAGTGAAAGCAAGGGTGTTGCAGGTATTAGCTTTTCAGGGTTTGGAGCGGGTAGAAGTTGACTCGGCTGAGGCCGGTGACATTGTTGCGGTGACCGGTATCGAAGGTCTGGGGCTGTCCGATACGCTCTGCGATCCTGAAGCGGTTGAGGCGTTGCCAGCCTTGGCGGTGGACGAGCCTACCGTGAGTATGAATTTTGAAGTTAACAAATCACCGCTGGCAGGACGTGACGGCAAGTACCTCACTTCTCGGCAGATTCGTGAGCGCCTCGATCGTGAATTGATCACCAATATTGCGCTACGGGTCAGCGATGGGCCCGATCCAGATATTTTTATTATCTCCGGCCGTGGTGAGCTGCATCTGTCTATTTTGATTGAGACCATGCGCCGAGAAGGCTACGAGCTGGCGGTATCTCGTCCCCAGGTTATTTATAAAGAAATTGATGGTAAGAAGAACGAGCCGTGGGAGCTGCTTACCATTGATGTGGACAACGACTATCAGGGTGCAGTGATGGAGCTGATGTCCGACCGTGGTGGTGAGTTGCAGGGCATGGAGCCAGGTCAGGCTGGCCGGGTTCGACTCGAATATCGGGTACCAACCCGTGGTTTAATTGGTCTGCGCACCGTGTTTATGACCACTACTTCTGGTACTGGCTTAATGAATTCGGTGTTTGAGGGTTATGCGCCGATGATTAAAAATGATCTTTCCGGTCGTAATAACGGCGTGTTTATCTCAAATGCTAAGGGTAAAGCGGTTGGTTTCGCGCTGTTTAATCTGCAGGAGCGTGGCAAGATGCTAGTGGTGCCGGGCGATGAGATCTATGAAGGCATGATAGTGGGTATTCACTCCCGGGATAACGACCTGGTGGTCAACCCGATGAAAGCCAAACAGCTCACCAATGTACGTGCTTCCGGTACCGATGAGGCGATTACCCTGGTACCGATAACGCCTCAAACTCTTGAGCAGGCCCTGGAGTTTATTGCTGACGATGAGCTGGTTGAAGTGACCCCCGAAACTATCCGGGTGCGTAAGCGTTTCTTGCTAGAGTCCGATCGCAAGCGGGCATCACGAGGCAGGGATAGATGATAGCGCTGATTCAACGGGTATCGCACGGCGCGGTTTACGTCGATGGGGTGGCCACCGGTCAGATAGGTCAAGGGGTGGTGTTATTCCTGGGCATTGAAAAGGGTGACACGGATAGTCAGCCGGATAAGCTTGCCGAACGTGTCGTCAACTACCGAATTTTTGCCGATGACGAAGGCAAAATGAATCAATCGTTGATCGATACCAGCGGCGGCCTGTTGATTATTCCTCAATTCACCCTGGCGGCGGATACTAGCCAGGGGCGTCGGCCGGGATTCGAAAGCGCTGCTGCGCCTGCTGATGCTGAGCCCCTGTACGATCAGTTTGTTGAATCCGCCCGGCAGTTACACGCCATGATTGCGGTCGGTCAGTTTGGTGCTGATATGCAGGTCAATCTGACCAATGATGGCCCGGTCACATTCTTGCTCAACGGCTAGCGGCAAAAGGGTTGGCCATGACTAGCGACAGATTGGGCTAGCGCTCATGGCAACCTGGGCAATCGGCGATATTCAGGGTTGTCTGGACGAGCTTATCGAACTGCTCGACGCCATTCGTTTTCAGCCCAGAGATGATCATCTCTGGTTCGTGGGTGACCTGGTTAACCGCGGTCCGAAATCATTAGAGACCCTGCGCTTTATTCGTGATTTGGGTGATGCCGCTACGGTAGTGCTCGGTAATCATGATTTTCATCTGCTTGCGGTTGCCGCCGGCGTCGGCAAGTTGCATCGAAAAGATACCCTACAGCCGATACTCGATGCCCCCGACCGAGATGAATTGCTCGATTGGTTGCGGTTTCGACCATTGCT
>JAHRWJ010000120.1 GCA_019090185.1 Immundisolibacteraceae bacterium | reverse complement strand
CGGTTGGTCGCAACGATAATCAAACAGGGTGCGTAGGGGTAGATCAAGGGCAACTTTAAGGATGCCGGGCATGGCTAATTAGCGGTGATATTGCGGACTGATCTGCTGAACGGCCTCGACCATGGCGGCGACATGTTCTGGATTCACCTGTGGGGTGATGCCGTGTCCCAGGTTAAACACATGGCCACTGCCCTGGCCGAATCCAGCGAGGATACGCGCAACTTCGTCACGAATCACCGAGGGGTCGGTATAGAGCAGGGTGGGATCCATATTGCCTTGCAGGGCAACCTGATCGCCGATCTGCTGGCGGGCCAGGTGAATGTCGGTTTGCCAGTCAAGACCGACCATATCGCACCCGCTTTCGGCGATGGCTGGTAACCACTGGCCACCGCCTTTGGTGAACAGCGTGATGGGTGTATTCGGGTGTTTGGCCTTGACCGCACTAATGATTTTTTGCATCGGGGCTAAGGAAAACTTCAGATAAGCCGGGGTTGAGAGCACGCCGCCCCAGGAATCAAACATCATCACCGTATCCGCGCCGGCTTCAATTTGATTGCAAAGGTAGTCGATGAGCGCGCTGCAGAGCTTATCGAGCACCTGCTCGGCCAACTCTGGACGATCGTAAATTAGTTTTTTGGTGTTCTGATAATCCTTACTGGCACCGCCTTCAACCATATAGGTGAGCAGGGTCCAGGGGCTACCGCAGAAACCGATCAGCGGCACACTGCCGTCGAGTTCCTGTTTGATCAAGCTGACGGCTTTAAAAACGTAATCGAGTTTCTCGCTGATTGCCGGTGTTGCCAGGTTCTGGCAGGCGGCTTCATCACGCAATGGGCGATGAAACTTAGGCCCTTCGCCTTCGACGAAATGCAGCCCCAGCCCCATGGCATCGGGCACGGTGAGAATATCGGAGAACAAAATCGCAGCATCTAGTGGAAACCGGCGTAGGGGCTGTAGGGTAACTTCGGTCGCCAGTTCTGGATTGCTCATCAACGAGATGAAGTCACCGGCCTGGGCGCGGGTTGCTCGATATTCCGGTAGATAACGTCCGGCCTGGCGCATAAACCAGATCGGGGTACGGTCAACAGGTTCGCGGCGGATGGCGCGTAACAATCGGTCGTTTTGCAAATGACTCTCCGGGCAGGTTGAGGCAGTTTATTTTGGGTTTTACTGGCTGACTGTGTGGTGTTCCGATTAGAGCTTCCTGGAAATTCGGACCGATCTGTCTGCTTAGTTACAAATCCATCGCGTTGAGGAAAGCGTAGCCCGCATTGCGGCCATCGTAAACCGCGGTAACCACCAAATCTGAGCCACGGGACATATCGCCACCGGCGTAAATTTTTGGATTGGTGGTCTGGCCTACTGCGCCATGGCTCTGAACTTTGATACGACCATTGTCGTGCAGCTCAACACCAAATTTCTGCAACCATTCGGGCGCATTGGGACGAAATCCGAAGGCGACCAAAATCTCATCACAGGGGATAATCTGTTCGCTGCCGGGAATAATCTGCGGTGAGCGCCGGCCGTTGGCATCAGCCGGGCCGAGCTCGGTTTCGGCAACCTTTAAACCTTCAACTTTGCCATCACCAACGATTTCAATCGGTTGGCGATTCCAGAGAAATTCCACCCCTTCTTCTTTGGCGTTGACCAGCTCCGCCCTGGAACCGGGCATGTTGTCCTCATCACGACGATAGACGCAGCTTACCGAGGTAGCCCCCTGGCGAATAGCGGTGCGGTTACAGTCCATCGCGGTGTCGCCACCGCCAAGCACTAATACGCGCTTACCTTTCATGTCGATAAAGGGTGAATCAGCGGCGCCCATGGCGAGTTGTTCGCGGATGTTACCGATCAGGTAAGGCAGAGCCTGATTGACCCCAGGTAATTCTTCACCGGGGAAATTACCCTGCACAAAACTATAGGTGCCCATGCCCAGGAATACGCCGTCGAACTCTTCAAGCAGCTGTTCCATGGAGATGTCTTTGCCGACTTCGGTGTTGAGTCTGAATTCAACACCCAAATATTCGAGTAGCTCGCGGCGACGTTTAACCACTTCCTTGTCGAGCTTGAATCCGGGAATGCCAAACATCAGCAGGCCGCCGATTTCGTCGTAGCGATCAAACACAACCGCTTCAACACCGTTGCGTACCAGAATATCAGCACAGCCTAAACCTGCGGGGCCGGCGCCAATAACCGCCATGCGCTTGCCGGTAGGCTTGATGTCGCTGATGTCCGGTCGCCAGCCCTGTGATAGGGCGGTATCGGTAATGTATTTTTCAACCGAGCCAATGGTGACAGCACCGAGGCCATCATTGAGGGTGCAGGCACCCTCACAGAGACGATCCTGTGGGCAGATTCGACCACAGATTTCTGGCAATGAGTTGGTACGGTTAGAGAGTTCCGCCGCCTCAAAAATACGGCCTTCTTCAACCAGTTTGAGCCAGTCAGGGATGAAATTGTGAACCGGACATTCCCATTCGCAATAGGGATTACCACAGCCCAGACAGCGTCCGGCCTGATCCGCAGCCTGTTCGAGATCAATCGGCTGGTAGATTTCGTCAAAGTTGCCTTTCCGCTGCGAGGCGGGCAGTTTCTCCAGCTTGCGTTCGCTGGTTAGGAACTGAAAATTGCTATCTGGTTTTGCGGCTGCCATCAAAAATGTGCTCTAAATTCAAAAACTATCCGGCTTAAAATTAACCGGAAACGATCAGGTTCGGGAGCCTATTAAAGCGCTTTAGCCTAACCCAATACCTGTTCAAGCATGGTGTCGAACTGGCTGACTTTGGGCTTCACCAGCCAGAAGTCAGTCAGGCGCTGGCTAAATTCATCGAACAATAGCTGGCCCCAGGCGCTGCCGGTGGCGGCGGTAAATTCCTTGATCTGCTGGCGTAGTAGCGCCGCATACTGGGCGGTCTGCTCAGAAGTTATGCGGTGGGCATCGACCATTTCACCGTTTAACTTGCTGATGAAATCATCATCTGGCTCATAGACAAAGGCAAAGCCGCCGGTCATACCGGCACCAAAGTTAATGCCGGTGGTACCCAGAATAGTGATGATACCGCCGGTCATATATTCGCAACCATGGTCGCCAACACCTTCAACCACCGCCACTGCGCCTGAGTTGCGGACACCGAAGCGTTCACCAGCCAGTCCAGCCGCCAACAACAGCCCGCCGGTGGCACCATAAAGGCAGGTGTTGCCCATAATGGTGGTTTCCTGGCTTTTAAATTTGCTTTTGGCGGGTGGGTAGATCACCAGCTGGCCACCGGCCATGCCTTTGCCGACATAGTCGTTAGCGTCTCCGGTTAGTTCCATGTGCAGACCACCGGCATTCCAAACACCAAAACTCTGCCCAGCGGTGCCCTCTAGCTTCAGCGTGATCGGGCTATCGGCCATACCATTATTGCCGTGGCGTCGGGCGATCTCACCAGACAGACGAGCACCAATAGAGCGGTGAATGTTCTGTACCTGATAGTTAAAGACCCCGCCGAGCTGCTGTTCGATCGCAATCAGGGCATCGCT
>JAHRWJ010000119.1 GCA_019090185.1 Immundisolibacteraceae bacterium | reverse complement strand
ATTAGTTCGGTGAGGGCGCTTCGTCAGGCGCGGCTGTCGTCACAGAGCGCGCTGGATGCGACCGAATTAGGTTTTAAAGTGGGCACTCGAACCTCGGTAGATGTCCTGGATTCGCAGCGCGAACTGTTTCGTGCCAAGCGAGCATTATCAAAAGCCAGATATCAGTACATTCTCAATACGCTGCGGCTTAAACAGGCTGCGGGCACTTTGCAACCCTCCGACCTGACTTCCGTTAATGAGTGGTTGGAAGTTCTGGTGACACCCGCTGATAGCTGATTAACAAGGGTTTTTAGCTAAGCACTAATCGTCGAGCGTTGTGGCGATTAGTGCTAGTAGTTTGTTGGTCGCGCCCCGGTGCTGCTGTAAGGTTTTTAGCGCCAAGCTCCCCCGGCGATTGGCTTCTTTGGGGTCATTTAACAGCCGTATTAGTTCCTGGCCTAATTGTTGAGAATCCTCTATCTGGCGAGCCCCATCTACGCTCGCTAATAAGTCACGTATCTCAACAAAATTATGCATGTGAGGGCCAAACAGCGGCGCCCTGGCATAGGCCGCAGGCTCGCATAAATTATGACCACCAACGGGTACCAGGCTGCCACCAACAAAGGCAGCATCTGTGGCACCGTAGAACAGTGCTAGTTCGCCCATGGTATCGGCAAGATAGACATTGATCTGCGTACTACAAGGTTGATTAAGAGAGCGGCGGGCGGTGGGAAGAGTTTGTTCACAGAGCTCCGCCACCTGGTCAAACCTTTCGGGGTGTCGGGGTACCAATACTAACAGCGCATCGGGGACTGTTTTAAGAACCTGCTGGTGGGCTTGAAGCATCAGCGCTTCTTCTTCCGGGTGGGTGCTGGCGGCAATCCAGGTCTTTCGGCTGGCAAAGTTGAGGCTGTTGCGGATCTGTTCTATCTGGCTAGCGGCGTTATTCGGTGGTTGATAATCGAATTTGATATTACCCAATACGGATAGCTGATCGAGCGAACCGCAGAGCCCTTTTAATTGGTCGGCGTCCGGATTTGAGGCTGCTGCAATTTGAGAAGCCCGGTTGAGGGTCTCTGTGATGAGGGGCTGCAGCTTCTGGTAGCCCCGTGCCGATTTCTCAGACAATCTGGCGTTTACCAGTAATATTGAAATCGCCCGGTCAGCAGTTTGGCGATACAGTGTGGGCCATATTTCGGTCTCAAAGATAATACTCAGGCGAGGTTGCCAATGATCCAGGAATCGCTTCACCGCGCCTGGAACGTCATAGGGTAGATAGCCATGTAACAGAGCAGGGTCAAATGCCTTAACTGCATCTGATCCGGTCGGCGTGGTGGTGGTCACCAAAATCGGTATGGCTGGATGGCGCGCCTGGAGGCCTTTGATTAGGGGTTTTGCAGCATTGAATTCACCGACAGAGACGGTGTGTATCCAGATAGGGCTAGCAGCCTGAGCTGTTTTGTAAACGCCGAGCCGTTCAAGCCAGCGCCTACGATAGGCCGGATTGTGACGAGATTTTACTAACAAGCGGGTAAAAACCACCGGTAGTAAAATGTGGCTGGCTAATAAATAGAAAGGATAATGCATGATTGGATTATTATAGATTGGTTAACGGTTACATATTCTGTAACGACGAATGACTTTTATGAATCCGGCAGCGCAGCCGGCTATCGAATTTTCTGGATAAAATAATTAGTATGCTTTCTTTTAGCGCTCAATATCTTGAGCAACTCATCGCTGATTGTCAGGTTTTAGAAGCGGATGGGTTTGGACCCAAAGTGCTTGAATCAGCCGATCAGCTTGTAATTTATAAGCTCTTTCGGCGCAAACGCTGGTTTAGCTCCGCACTGTTTAACCCTTATGCGAAACGTTTCGTTGCTAATGCGACAAAATTAAAGTCCCGCGGTTTTCGCACCATAGAAGTTCGAGAAATCCGCTATTGTAAGCAACTCGCATACCACATGGTGGTTTATGAGAGGTTGCCAGGGCAGAGTCTGCGAGACCGGCTCAAAAGCCAGATTAGCGCAGTTGATCGAGAGCAAGTATTTGTTTACTTAGGAAAGATGATGGCCAGATTGCATGCTGGTGGCGTGTATTTTCGCTCGTTACATCTGGGTAATTTGTTGTGGTGTGATGACGGTGATCTCCCGTTGATCGACATAGCCGATATGCGGTTTTATCGACGCACTTTATCGACTTCCTTAAGACAAAGAAATTTTCGTCCGCTGCTAAAGCGAATGGATGATCACACCTTGATCAGTTTTGATGACTGGAATTTGGCCGTGGAAAGCTACCTAGAGGAAGTAGATCTTTCAGTAAAGGAAGTTCAGGGACTGAAGCCGCAACTACTCGCTTTGGCTGAGCGGTTACGAACCGGCTGATTTGATACGGCTTGAAGTTAACGCTTAATGGTTAAGCTCATCTTCCAATGGATCGAGTAACTGGAAGTTTTTTTTCGGTTGATCTTCGATATCGCCTCGGTCGTTAAGCTTGTATTCGTCGCTTAACCAACCATTTAGGTCACTCATTTTACAGCGGGCACTGCAAAACGGTCGGGATGGATTGGCATCTGACCATTCGGTTAGCTTATCGCAACTGGGACATTTAACCTGACTCATACAGCGCAGCAGGCTAGCCGAAAAGTAACCTGGTCATCAACCTGACTAGCCGGATCAATGCCGCTCTGGCGCATAAAACGCAGCGTAAAACGGTGGCGGCCAGCACTGATGACCGGGTAACAAGTAGGATCGTCCGGGGCTACCCTGATAATTTGCACAGGCTGCTCAGGATCAAGGGTTTGTTGGTAAAAGCCCGATTCTGCAGATTGCAGCTTGGCTTGGGCGGATTCTCTGATCAGCTGCAAAATTAATTTGACTGCCAGCTTGAGTGTCACAAAAGGCTCGCTCCAGTCGATGATTTGCTGCAGCCGAATCTGCTCTGGTTTAAATAGCCAATGCTGTAGGGCGGGTTGGTCAAATTCGGTATTGCCGCAGGTGACATGCTGGCGACGCTTCAGGTGGCAAAGTAGTTCGTTGTCGATGGTCGTTTGATAATGTCGAGGTGTTTGTTGGCTCAACCGTGCGCTGAGACTACCAACGTTATCGAGGATTTTATCCAGGCGGGCTGAATCTACGCTAGGAATGTGTCGTAACTGTTTCAGGTTTTCGGCGATTCTTTCGAGCTCTTTGGTTACCTCGCTGGTGGTGTCTCCACGCCCGACCAGGTCGGATAGATCCAGTAGACCATTAAGAGCGAGCATTTGTTCTACGTTTGTCGGGCTGTTCGCAATGCTTTCAAGTTTTTTGAAAACGAACTCCAGGCGCATGAGTAGCCGCGCTCGTTCGTTTAGGGGTTGTTCGTAGTAGGCAGGGCTAGGCAATTGCTGGTGTTCTCTTTAAAGCGTAAGAAGCTGTATTTTTGTGACCTAGTATAAGGTAAACCGATCGCTTCGGGCGCTTGCCCTCCTGCTGGAAGTGACTTTTAACAAACAGGGTTTGGCAATTAAGGAGCCTCTGAAAGACTCTGAATTCGCATCTGCTTCCGCAGAACATCCAGTTTTTTTGTTGCAAAACTAGCCAATAGCCCCGCTATTACCTGCATTTTGCGCCTCAAATCTGAATGTTCTGAGAAACCACCTGCTTCAACCATAGTTTTTCAGAGCTTCCTTAAGCGTATTGTCGATAAAACTAGGTTGCTAGGCCCAAAATTTTTGGGCTGCTTTATTGGTGTTGGGACAGGGCCAAATATTTATCATGACTTTTCTCAAGCTCGGCAAGAAACCGTTCAAGAGTCGTTGAATTATCGATGATGTCATCAGCCGCTAGGTTCCGCTTTTCCCTTGGTAGCTGGGCGTCGATCATCGCGTGAGCCTGTTCGAGACTAATGCCATCCCGGTCAGTTAGCCGCTTAAGCTGCGTCTGAGGCTCCACATCGATCACTAAAACTCGATCAGCTCTGGACTGCAGGCCTGATTCAATCAGCAGTGGAACACTAAAAACAACGTAGTCACCATGACTCTCTTTTAATAGTTGGTCGAGACGGCTGCGGATCACTGGGTGAAGAATTTTTTCGAGTTGTTTGCGTTTAGATTTGTCTTGAAAGACCAGGGTGCGCATTTTTTGGCGGTTGAGCTGTCCGTCGCTATCAAGAATATCTGAACCAAATAGCTTAACAATCTCCTCAAGCGCTGGCTGGCCTGGCTGAACAACCTGCCGAGATACCAAGTCCGCGTCGATGATCTCGATGCCCTGGTCGCTAAAAAAATCACTAGCAGTGGTTTTGCCACAGGCAATGCCGCCGGTCAGTCCAATAATAAAAGGCAATTCAAGTGTCTCGTTGGGGGGGGATGGGTGATTCGCGTCTGGTATGACAGCGAAAAGCCAAAATTGGGCTGGCTTTGAGGTGAGCACGACTCTCAGTCAACGGGCTTAATGCGATTTGCAGAGGCTGTTAGATTATCAGATGGTCGATAAATAGAGACGGTTTATCTGTTCACCCCAAATTAACGCGACCCAGCCGGCTCCAGCCAGGTAGGGGCCAAAGGGGATTGGTTTGCCTCGCTGTCCGCCAAAAAAAACAATAATGCTGATCCCGACTAATGCACCGATCACACTGGAAAGTAAAATAACCACCGGCAGGATTTGCCAGCCAAGCCAGGCTCCAATGACCGCTAGTAATTTAAAGTCGCCGTAACCCATCCCCTCTTTGCCGGTGACTAGTTTAAAGCCCAAATAGACAAGCCAAAGCAGCATATATCCGGCCATCGCACCGATCAAAGAATCGACAAGAGCAACAGGTCCAATTCCGGTAAGTGCAAGCAGGATGCCCAGCCATAGCAGGGGCAGGGTGATGTCATCGGGTAATAGCATGTGGTCGATATCTATGAAAACCAAACAGATGAACGACCAGCTCAATATCAGGGTAGCAGCCAGATAGAGTGAAAACCCAAATTCGTACGCAAGCGCTGCCGTAATGATTCCGGCCAACAGTTCTACTATCGGGTAGCGTATTGATATGGGCTGTGAACAGTTGCCGCATCTGCCTTTTAAAAACAGGTAACTGATCACTGGAATGTTATGCCAGGCT
>JAHRWJ010000118.1 GCA_019090185.1 Immundisolibacteraceae bacterium | reverse complement strand
GGGAGAGCTATGAGCGCTAAGACATTAGGTTTGTTATTTGTTAGTAGTCTGTTAGTTACTGGGGTTCAGGCTGTCGAAGTAACTGGCAAGGTTACGAATCAGGCCGGGCAGCCAATTGCTAGCGCAATGGTGTCGATTGATAACGGTGCGGTTAAAGCCGGTGATGTCACTGTGTCGGTATTTACCGATGAGCAGGGAAGCTACAGAATAACTGATCTGGCCAGTACCGACGGCATGACGATCCGAGCCACGTTAGCAGGCTACGTAGGCCCAGCAGAGCGTGCGGCATTAAATGCGGTTACCGACGGCGATGTGATACAGGATCTGGTGCTTGATATTGGCATGGATGAAGAAAACCTACCCGCATCGGTCTGGATGAGCAAAATGCCTTCTGAGCATGGTCGTGAGTTGACCCTGTTGCAGTGCGGTTCCTGTCATCAGGTACCGTCAGAAAAGATGCGTGGTTTTGCTGAAAACCTGGCGAGCTTGAACGAGGCCGATCGGATGGCTTCCTGGAAAGCGATGATCCAGTACATGCGTATCAAGGTGTTTGAGATTGGTCCGGATGGCTCCAAAGTGAGTCCGGAATATGTTGATTTCGAAACCATGATGGACCCGGATGGCAGTCTGTTTAACCTTTACGATGAAGAAGTGATTTCGGCTTATCTGGCCAAGCATATGCCGGATGATTTTAGCGATGCGGGTGATTTTGAGTTTAATCAGGGCCCTAGCATCACCAATGGTGATACGGTGATTCGTGAGTATCACTTGCCAAAGATGTCACTGATTCGGGAAGTTGCCTTAACGCCTAAATCCCCTTATGCCTGGGGTGCAGACCTGCAGAAAAACCGTCTCTATCGGGTAGACCCGGCCAACCCAACCGATCAGGTGCCCTATCCAGTTCCTGTGGATGGCCCGACCGGACCGCACACCCTTAATGATGATGCGGATGGTTTTATCTGGGATGCCAATATCGAAGGTGATGTGGTGCATCGCTTTAATCCGCTTACCGACGAGTGGAAGGCTTACGATCAGTTTGCCGAAGGCTCGGTGGCCCATGATATTGCGCTCGATTCGAGTTTTCAGGTAGCCAAAGATGTCAATGGCAAACTCTGGTTTACCTTGATTGGCAAAAACAAAATGGCCAGTCTTGACCTGGATAGTGGTGCGGTGGAAGAGTTTGAAATTCCATTGGCCGAAGGTAATAAACCTTTTCGGGCTGCGGTTTATGGTGCTGCCATGCGCGGTGATGGCAAAGAGGTCTGGTTTACGCAGTTAACCGGTGGTCTTGGTGCTATCAATACTACAACGGGTGAACTGGTATTTTGGCAGGATTACCCGGTCGGTAAAGGACCGCGGCGTGTTGCCATCGATGATAACGACCAGCTTTACGTAACTCTGTTTGGGTCGGGTCAGATGGATATTTATGACACCCGAACTCACAAACTTGTGAAGCAGGTCGATCTGCCAGACCCCAACGCTGCTCCCTATTCTGCGCTGTGGGATCGTTGGCGTAATGTGGTCTGGATTGGTAATTCCAATGCTGACGTGATTTATCGCTACGATGTGGCAACCGGTGATATCGGTCACATACCGCTGCCAAGCACCCACGCTTATCTGCGCATGATTACCTTCGATCGCAATACCGGTAACCTCTGGACTGCTTATTCCCATATGCCAGCTGGGAGTGGCCCTAGCAGCCTGGTGATGATCGACCCAGGTGATCATCCAAAACTGAATTAGCGTCTTGTTTGTTCTGTTTTGACTTCAAACAACCCCGGCTTATGGTCGGGGTTGTTTGGTGTTGTGGCCCAAAGCTCTTTGAGCAATAGGTTTTGAATAATAGCCTTGTTTATCAAGTATTTAACTTAAATTTTTAAGGAGAAACAGATTGAAACTGCGTTTATCCCTTGCCGTGCTGGTGGCCGTGTCATTAACCGGGTGTGGTTCAGAGAACAACAGTGCCACGGTGGCTGGGTCTGTCGTTGAAACGGTACCTGAGGTTGTTGCTGTAGAAGCCCCGGCTGAAGTAAACCCTGAAGTGCTTGCAGCAGACCTGAAAAGCTTGGGTTGTTACGCCTGTCACGCCATAGAGACCAAGCGTGTGGGCCCAAGTTATCGGGCAGTGGCAGAGAAATATCGTGACCAATCCGACGCCGTACCGGCTCTAGTTGCTAAAGTGATCAATGGTGGCGGTGGGGTTTGGGGTCCTATTCCGATGGTAACTCATCCGCACTTGAAGTCTGAGCAGTTAACTCCGCTGATAGAGCGGATTCTGCAATTACCAGCCGAATAATATTAAGCCAGTTTGCCTATGCTTCGAATCGGTGAGTTAGCCAGCGAAGTTTGATTTTAGAAATTGTCTCCCTCCATCTTGAGAAGGTGTGGTTTGGAGAGCGAATTATCAAGAAAAGGAATTACAAGTGAGTATCAAGGCAGGTCTGTTTGACCATGAAACACTAGAACGTTTTTTTAACCCTAAAGTTGTCGCCGCCATAGGTGCTTCTCCAGATACTCTCTGGTCGAGACAAATACTAGAGGGCCTGAAAAATAAGGG
>JAHRWJ010000117.1 GCA_019090185.1 Immundisolibacteraceae bacterium | reverse complement strand
TGATCGACCAGTTCACGGACCGTATTCAGGGTGTCACCGTTTTCGCCCTGAATCGCCAGGCCAATAATCCAGCGGCCAAATCCCCGTAGGCTATCTAAGGCAGAGCCGGTCAGGGTCTGTTCGAGCCCAATTTCCTGGGTTGCTAGTAGCAGTGAGGTTTCGCGTAGCTCGGCGTAGGCGGCGAGTTTTTTCAATGTCACCGGACCGAGTTGACGCCGCGGCACATTGACGATGCGCATAAACGCAGAATCATCTTCCGGATTCGCCAGCAGGCGCAGGTAAGACATCAGGTCGCGCACTTCGGTGTGGGAAAAAAACGAAGTGCCACCACTAATTTGATAAGGAATACGGTGCTCGCGAAACATTTTCTCAAACGGCCGTGACTGGAAATTGCTGCGATACAGAATCGCATAATCACTATGGTCATTGGCGAAACGTATCTGGTGGGTCATCAGTTGTGACACTACCTGTTGGGCTTCGTCGAACTCATCCTGGGTTTGATGGGCCCGCAGGGTTTCACCGTGTCCGGCATCGCACCAGAGTTTTTTTTCGAATACGTGTGGATTATTAGAGATTAGCGCATTGGCCGCGTTAAGCACGTGGGAGGTAGAGCGGTAGTTCTGCTCCAGTTTGATCACGTTGAGATTGGGAAAGTCATCCTGAAGCCGAATCAGGTTATCCGGCCGGGCACCACGCCAGGCGTAAATGGACTGGTCATCGTCGCCAACCACGGTAAAACTGGCATTGGCACCGGCCAGGAGTTTTACCAGTTCATATTGGGTGGCGTTGGTGTCCTGGTACTCATCAACCAACAGGTGGCGTACATGGGTCTGCCAGTAGCTGCGCACCCGCTCGTTGGTCTGTAACACCACCACCGGTTTTAAGATCAGGTCATCAAAATCGAGCGCATTGTAGGCTTCGAGAGCTTCCTGGTATTCGCTATAGAGTCTGGCTGATCGCGCGCCAAGATCATCTTCGGCTTCTGCGGCCGCCTGATCCGGCAATATCAGCCGGTTTTTCCAGTCACCAATGCGATAACGCATGGTCTTTAAAATTTCGCTGTCGCCGGCCAGGCTGTTACCGCTGAGCTCTTTTAACAGGGATAAGGTGTCGCCATCGTCGTAGATAGAAAACCCTGGTTTGAGACCATAATCGGATGGCCCACGGCGAATCATGTTCAGCCCCAGGGTATGAAAGGTGGAGACCGACAGGCCCCGCCGGTTAATACCCTGGCAAAGCTCACTAACTCGGCTCTGCATCTCGCGGGCGGCTTTGTTGGTAAAGGTAACCGCGAGTATGTTGCGTGCCGGTATGCCACCTTTCTCGATTAGATAGCGAATTTTGCGGGTGATAACCCGGGTTTTGCCGCTGCCAGCACCGGCCAGCACCAGCAAGGGGCCGTCCAGGTAGCGAACCGCACTGGCTTGAGGGGGATTGAGGGTATGCAATAGAGTGATCGAAACCGAAGTGGTAAAAAAGCGCCTATTTTACGGTCAACTGGCGGATCGCAGGAGACCTGCTGAGGGCTTTAATTTTGGTTTATCTGGAATTTAGTTGAGTTCAAAACCAATCACTTAAAAAGCTGAAGTGATTCATGGTCGGTAATAGCGGTTGAAATCGGACTCAACTAAAACCAGGAGGAGTCAGGAACAGGCGGATTAAGGGAGCGGGTTAAAGCGCAGAGGCGCTACCCAGCGCCAGGGGTGGGGAAATTTTCGGTGGTGTAGCGGCTCACCTGAATATTGTCTGACCAATAGTCGGCGGTAAAGCCGGCTTTATGTTTTAGTTCGGCTAGAAAGTCAGCGGGGTTAGGCAACTGTTGCCAGACGGTCGGTAGAAAAGTCGCCCTGTGATGACCTTCGCTGATAATTAAGCCATCAACGCCGGGTCGGAGTTCGGCTAACAGCTGAGCCTCGGAGCTTATGGTCAGCCGGGTTGGTAGCGATAATACTGAAATATCGATATCAATTTCGGCCGCTTCTCTGGCGCTAAGCGGTGTGAAACGGCAATCGGCAAAGGCCGCGTTGTGGGCCGCATCGACAACCGCCTCCACCAATGTTTTTTCCGGTTCCAGGGTGCCGACGCAGCCACGTAGTTTTGCCTGCAGATGCAGGGTGACAAAGCAGGCGCGCATGGCCTGCAGTGGTGCAGGGTAGTCGCCGCTATCAACGCATAGTCTGGGGCCCTGGTCGAGACCTTGATTGATGCTTTTGGCGGCCAGCCCAAGTAGGGTAGCGCGCTGGTCTGAGGTTAATCTAGCCAATGTCGAAGCTTCTGGTTTAGGGCTCTGGTTGAAGGTTCCATAAAAATTTAGCTGAGGCTAAAGGCACCATAGCCTACCACCCGATCTTGATCCCCGGCGGTGTCACCCGAGTTGCAATAATCAAGTTTTTCGACCTGTAAATGGCGTTGTTTGGCAGCCACTAGCAGGCCGTTTATTGCACGACAACCACAGGCCTGCTGGCCGGTTAAAACCGGCTGCTGAGCGAGGATAAGCTCACAGCTAGCCAGGTCGATATTGCGTGCCTGTTGATAAGGGTGGAAATGACTCAAATCGCTACTACAGATAATCAAGGTCTCCTCTTCTCCCCAGAGCAGATCCATCACCTGGGCTACCTGCTCGGCGCTGCATTCGCCGACCAGCATTGGCACCAGGGTGAAATCATCGAGTAGATACTGCAAAAACGGCAGCTGTACTTCCAGACAATGCTCCATCTGGTGGGCGCTGTCAGAACGACCTACAAAGCTCAGCTGCTCCACCTCGGTCATGGCGGCTTGGTCTAGCCGGATGGTTCCCAGCGGGGTGGTGAAATGACTCCAGTGGGGCAGGGCAATGCCCGCTATCGCTTCGCGGTGGGGAGGGCCAAGCAAAATAACCCGCCGGATCTGCCTGGCGATTGGCTCTATCCGTTGATAGCCTTTACCTGCGGTGTGACCCGAATAGAGATAACCGGCGTGAGGAACGATTAGTGCCTTCACTGGTTTAGCTGTCGCGGAGTCGTCAGCGGGGAGGAGGAAACTACTAATCAAATTTTGCAGCTCGGTGCTGTTAGCCGGGTAGAAAATACCTGCGATGGCGGCTGGGCGAATGTTTGGCAATGTTTAAAACTCCCCACCTTTTGTACAGAATGCTGATCATGCGATCCAGGTTTCGAAAATTCTGGTGGCGGGAACTATTTTCAGAGGTTCCTTTAGTCAGCAAATCCTGAACCAGGGTCGTCGTTGGCTTATGCTAACGACATTGACCATGAATGAAAACAGGCTTTTTTGGATAGGAGGTTCCTTGATCAGAAATCAGATTGAGCCCGGTGTGGTGAGTACCGAATACTGGCATCGACACGATGATGGACGGATACAGTGCGATCTCTGCCCCCGAAACTGCCGTCTTCATTCGGGGCAGCGTGGCGCCTGTTTTGTGCGTGCTGAGCGCGATGGAGAGATCGTGCTTACCAGTTATGGTCGTTCTAGCGGTTTTTGCATTGACCCGATCGAGAAAAAACCGCTTAACCATTTTCTGCCCGGTTCATCGGTGCTCTCCTTTGGTACTGCGGGGTGTAATTTGGCCTGTAAGTTTTGCCAGAACTGGGATATGTCCAAATCCCGAGAAATCGATATTCTCTCTTCCTGGGCTCTACCGGAGGCGTTGGTTGAGGCGGCGAAAGCCAATGGTTGCGCCAGTATTGCTTTTACCTATAACGACCCGGTGGTGTTTCTCGAATACGCGGTGGATGTGGCGGCTGTTGCGCGCGAGCGGGGCATAAAATCGGTAGCGGTCACAGCGGGTTATATTTGTGATCAGCCACGTCAGCAGCTGTTTCAGGCGATGGATGCGGTGAATGTTGACCTGAAAGCATTCAGTGAAGATTTTTATCGTCGGATTTGCGGCAGTACGCTGGCCAACACCCTGGAGACCCTGGAATATATTTATCACCAGACCGATGCTTGGCTGGAGGTCACAACCCTCCTGATTCCGGGTCAAAATGATTCTGATGAAGCGCTTGAGCAGTTGACGCGCTGGTTAGTGACAAATCTTGGCGTTGACGTGCCACTGCATTTTTCTGCGTTTCATCCAGACTGGAAAATGAGAGATATTCCGGCGACTCCGCCAGCCACGTTAACTCGGGCCCGTGAGATTGCGCTGGCCAACGGTCTTGAATATGTCTATACCGGTAATGTTCATGACAGCGTTGGTAGCAGTACCTATTGTCCCGGATGTGGTGACCGGGTTATTGAGCGCGATTGGTATGAACTGGGCCAGTGGCAGTTAACCGCCAGCGGAAAATGTGCGGGTTGTGATCAGCCGATTGCAGGTAAATTTGCCAGCCAGCCCGGTGACTGGGGACGACAGCATCAACGGGTTGACCTTTCCCGGTTTGGATCTGGAAAGTCGCGGCCGCGATAGTTGTCCGGGGTTAAACCCCCCGGCCCATCAACACAATCGATACGGTTCGTAAAATAATATTGAGATCCATTTTAAACCAGGCCACCGGGTTTGCTAATGCGATTGCGTAGCGGTGATCAAATAGTACTTTAACCCGTGAATCCCCTGGGCCCGTGTTGTTGACCTGGCTGACCTGGGCTAGCCCAGTAATTCCAGGTGAAACACCGAAGGTTCGGTCACAGAAAAAGGGTATCTGTCGTTCTAGCTGGCGGTAAAATCCGGGCCGTTCCGGTCTCGGGCCTACCAGAGACATGTCGCCGCAGAGTACATTGATGAACTGGGGCAGTTCATCAAGCCGGCAGCGTCGCAGCCAATAGCCGACGCGGGTGACCCGAGGGTCATTAATGGTCGCCCAGACAGCCCCGCTACTACCTTCGGCATCGTCCACCATGGTGCGAAATTTGATGATGTTAAACAGTAGGGTTCTATCTGTATGAGCTTTGCCGATCCGCAGCTGAGTAAAAAATACTGGCCCTGCAGAGTCGAGCCTAATTAACAGTGCGATTACCAGCCATAACGGCAGGGTAACCAGCAACCCCAGCGAGGCAATCACAAGGTCGACCAGCCGTTTGCTTCGGCTGGTGAAATCGTTGATCTCGAATTGGCCGTTCATGACTCGCTGCTCTGGCTATGAATAATGGTTTGGTTTTGTGCTTTGGTAATAAACGGAATTAATGGCAACAGCAGTAGAGCCGCAATGGCGACTAGGGCCAGCATTAGTGGCAGGGTGAGGAGGATTCCGGTCAGCGCGAGGAGTTTCAGTAACAGCTCGTAGCTATCCAAAACCATGTTCTGAACGTTGGTTAATTTGATCATGAAAATTCTCCCTGGAATGGTCAGTTGCGAAATCAACCCGGTTGGGTTCAATGCCAGCGGCCCTGGTGGTTACCTCGTAGGTAGCGCAGGCTGCCGCTGAGGCTTGCCAGATGTGCGCTGACCAAATAGGCCAATGTTCGTTGTAGGCGATTACAGTTGGGCTGCTGATGTCGGATTTGCCACCCAGCCAGCAGATAACCGCAAGATTGCATGCCTGCCAATAGCGCCCAGGGAATACTGTTAACAGCCAGCCAGAGACTACCGCTTAGGGATAGCAGCATCAGCAAAGGCATCACAACCCGAAGGCCTTTGCCGGAAGCAAAGCTAAAGGCCAACTGCCGATAGCGCGGCATCAGCAGATGTTTAAGGCGTAGGAGTTGTTGTAGATTGCCGGCAGCAATGCGTTGCCTGCGGTGCTTCTCGATAGAACTGTCTGCCCGCTCAAGCTCCAGTGATGTGATGTTTTCTACCTGTTCGGCACGGTAACCCTGGGCAACAATTTCCATCGGCAGGATAAAATCATCGTTGATGGTGTCGGCGGCGAGTTGATGAAACAGATCGCGGCGAAACAGATAGAAGGCACCATGGGCACCGAGCACACTGCCTAGGGCTGCTTCGGCACTTTTAACTCTGCTCTGATGTTTCCAGTAGGCGGCTTCACCTTCTGAGCCGGGGTTGAGTAACTGGTAATGGCTATTGACCACACCAATGGTCGGGTTCATAAAATGTTTGGCAGCGATCAGTAGGGCGTCTACAGAAATAAGCGCAGAAATGTCACTCAGTCCGACCAGCTCGCTGTCGACCTGGGCCATGGTCCGATTAATCACTGCCACCTTGCCCAGATTCTGTTGATATTCCTCTACCTGGATCTGCAGGTGGCGACATTCAGCTTCACGGGCGACCTGACGGGCGATGGTCGCGGTGGCATCACTGCAGCCGTCGCAGGCGATGATAATGGCCAGTCGGTCTGCGGGGTAATCCAGTGCCGACAGATTGCGAATTTTATCGGCGATCCAACGCTGTTCGTTGTAGGCCGGCATCACCAGGGTGATGGTTGGTAGTAACCGGTCTTGGGGTTCAGGTTGGTAGTGACGTTGGTGCAGTGTTGGTAAGACGCTGGTTTTATGACGGCGTAGGAAACGCAATATCAGTGGATAGCCCAGGTGGTGATAGATCACCAACAGGCCGCTGCTAATGGTAATGCCGACGATAATGGATTCGAGCATGATTTTTCTCCAAACTTAATGTAGTTGGGCGTAGGCCCGCGCCATGCTGTGCAGATCAGCCTGACGCTGGACAAAGCTGCGGGGGCTAATTCGTGGCACTCGGCCGAGCATGCGTGACAAAGTTTTTGCGATCGCCATTGGGTCACCGGCTGGAACCAGGCTGCCAGTGAACGGGCAGAGGGTTTCTGCGGCGCCGCCAACATCAGTCACCATGCTGGGTATTGAGCAGGCCTGGGCCTCTAATGGTGCTAGCGGGTAGCCTTCACGTAATGAGGGTAGGCTGAACAGATCGAGCGCTTGATAGAAGGTTGGCATGTCATCCACTTGACCAAGAAAATGGACCCGTTGATCTAAATTGAGACGGGTGGTGAGCCTGCGAAGTGCAGCTTCTGTCGAGCCTGTGCCAGCCAGGGCAAGGTGAACCTCAATAGGTAGCTTTGAAAGTGCGGTGATCAACACCCTTTGGCCTTTCACCCGTTCGAGTCGGCCGCTACAGCCGATAATTTTTGCAGCCAGCGGCAAGCCCATTTTTAGTCTGGCCTGGGGTTGGTCACCTGGAATAAACCGCTCGGTATCGATGCCATTGGAGACCACCTTGACGGATTTCAGGTGCAGATGCTTTTTTAGACTGCTGGCAACACTGTTGGCATCGGCGACCAGCGCGGGTCGAGTCAGGGTTAATAGCGCTCTCTCTAACCAGCGACGTTTCGGGTTGTCCAGGTGCCAGGCGTCGTGTTCGGTGTGAATCAGCCGCTTAACTCCAGCTAGGCGCGCGGCCAATCCGGCATATAGGAGCGGGCCGATATGGTGGCTGTGGACCACGTCAGCGCCAAGATCAATGAACAGTTTTCGTAGTGACCTTATTAACTGCGGTTCTAATCCTGGTTGTTTATCCATGAAAATAATTCGGTCGGCGAGTTTCGCAAGCCGAGGCCAGTGATGGATCGCCTCGCGCCGAGAGCCTTCAAGGCTAATAATGAAACAACGTTCATGGCTGGAGTGACAATCGAATAGATCAAGCGCAACCGTTTCCAGACCGCCAGGGCGTAAGTGTTGAACCACCTGTATCACTGTTTTCATGACCAAATCTCCGTTAATGGAACTATCCGTGTGCGTTCAGCGGTGGGATGCGGCAGAGCAGCGGCACACCGGTGATCGCTTCGATTTCCTGACGATGGCGTAGGCTGGCGTCGGTGAACTCCAGTAGCATCGCCAAACCCACACCCAGCAAGAGACCACCGACTAACCCTGATGCTATGAAAAGTGCCAGCGGTGGATTCGCGGGGGCGGTCGGGGTAAAGGGGCGGTCAATAACCTTGACCCGCTTCTCCTGTTCAAAAACGCTCAATGAGCCGGTGACCTGGGCCATTTCACGACGATGCAGCAGATCTTCGTAAAGCTCCCTATTAATGCGCAGGTCGCGCTCCAACTGGCCTAGCTCGCGCTCGTGATCTCCAAAGCGGGTGGTCTGCTGCTCGAGTTTGGTCACCATGACATCAAGGCTTTCGATCTGAGCCTGAAGGGTCTCAACTCGGTTACGAGCCAGTTGCAGATTTTCCAGTTGCGAAATTAGTAGGGGCTGGCGTTGGGCGTTGTTGTCAGTGGTGGTAACAGTGGCGATTTTCCAGAGTTGATCGCTGCTCATGCGTTGGCTGTCACTGGCCATGACTTTTTGGCGCTCAAGTTCCAATCGGCCCAGTTCGCGTAGGGCACCGAGCACCTCGCTGTGGTGGTCGGTGTATCTTGCTTGTAGCAGTGCCAGCCCGCCCCTGAGTTGGACAATTTGTTTCTCTAAGCGAGCCACAACCGGGTTGGTTTTGGATAGCTGTTGGTCGAGACTTCCCAGACTTTTGACGGCACCGGCATATTCAGATTTTCGTTCTGCTATTAACTGTCTGAGTCGGGAGAGTCGTTCCAGGTTTGCTGGCAGTAGCTCGGGTAACTCGCTGGCGTGTTCATCCTTAAACCGGGCCAGGGCGGTTTCAGCGGTCTCCAGCTGATCCCGCCGTTGCAGCAAGTGCTCTGATAGAAAAGTGCTTGAATCCCGCATCGAAGAGCGCTCTGGCGCGAGCAGCTGCTCGATAAAGTAATCACTAATGAGGTTCAGGGTCTGTTCCATGCCCTCAGGTTCAGCTGCTTCGTAGTCGATGCGGATCAAGTCTTTGCCAACCATCTCTACGGCCACCGCGTCTGCTAGCTGATCGATCGCCAGGTCGTAATCTCTGGCTGGTGCATCGGCGGCTATCAGGCCGCGCTGTTCAGCGACTGCGCCGAGTATGTGGCGACTACGGAGTAGCGTTTTTAATGCCTCCATGCGTTCGTCGACCATCGAAGAGACCGCTAAATCCTGCAGAAATGGATTCATTTTTGCGGTTTCCTGAATCAACATACTGGTGTGGGACCGATAATGTTGCGGTGTAAGCGTGCCAACCAACAGCCCCATTATGGGCAGTATGAGTATTGGGGTTAATACGGCATAGCGGCGTCTCCAGGCACCATTAAGAATTCTTACTAGCTGATAGGAGAGGCCGTTCATAGGGCTTCTAGCCAGCTATCGAGTTGCTCCGACTTTTTCGCCCAACTTTCCTGTTTAACCGATTCAGCGCGCTGAATATCGATGGTCGAAGCGGCACACTGACGCAAGCTAGTCACCATGGATTGCGGGTCATTAACCACTTTCAACCAGCTGAGGTATGGCGTTAACGCCGGGAAGGGGGTCGATACAATAGGCCGGCCAGCGGCCAGGTATTCCCGTAGTTTTAGTGGGTTACAGGCTCGAATTTGTGGGTTATCGACGAACGGCAGCAGAGCGGCCTGCCAGTGCTGACTGTATTGCGGGAGCTGCTGATGGGGGCGCTCACCCAATAGGTGTACATTGCCGAGGTTTTTTAGTTTTGTTGCGGCTGCGGTGACTCTGCCAACAAACACAAAGTGCCAGTTCGGTAACTGGGTAATAACCCGCTGTAATAATTTAAAATCAATCCAGCTGTTTAAACTGCCATAAAAGCCAGCGATAGGCCGGCCGTCGTCGGGCAAGTCTGCGGCACGGCTCGCAGGTTTGGTGAAGAGCTCAAGGTCGACGCCGTGATTGAGCAGACGGCACTTTGTTGGCGAGAATCGGTAGTAAAGACTCTCACTGGCGGTCACGATCAAGTCAGCCTGAACGGCAAGTTCTTGCTGGCGTTTACAGACGGTTTGGTGGTCAACGCCAGCCAGTGCGCTAAAGTCATCGCCGCAGTAGTAGACCAGACTTGCTCCAGGGAGTTGTGTCTTTAACTGAGCAGCGACATCAACCGCGGTGGGTAGTGAAGTCCATATAATCGGGCGGTTTAGTGCTGCACGGTCAATAACCGGATAGAGCTGCTGGCTCAATAGCCGGGTGGCTATGTTGCGGGCCAGGGCACTCCGTGGCGCAGGCAGAGTCCGCGGTTGAATTAACTGGAAATGCTGACTGACAGGATACGCCGGCGTTGTGACCTCGCTCCGCGATGCCAGGTTTTCAGAATAAACGGGCCGTTTTTTAGAGCAGGCTGATAATTTTTTCCAGGCTCTGCGCAGGTCTTGATAATTCAAACGAGGTCGGCGCAGTCCAATCGAGTTAACCCAGATGACCTTGCGCTGCTGGGCCAAATGGCCAATTAAGTGCTGGGTGCTGCTGGGAAGCGCGCCCCAGTCCTCGCCAAAAACAACTAGGTCTCTAGCCATCTTAGTCACCTCCGCGGGCGTAGCTGTCGATATCAATGTTGCGAATAATGCGTGCGGGTACTCCGGCCGCCAACACCATCGGCGGTAGGTTATGGGTGACCACACTGCCGGTAGCCACAATCGTTCCATGGCCAATAGTCACCCCAGCAATAACAGTAACCCCGGTGGCTAACCAGACGTCATCTTCTATACGTATGTCACCGACCTGTCGGTCAGTGTCGGGTTCACCTTTGGCCCGAGCAACCGGGTCAAAAGGGTGACCTGGGTAGCCTGCCAACAGACAGCCGCCGGCAATACGGGTGTTATCACCAATCAACACTTGACTGCCTACCGCAATGGTAGTGGTCCAGCCGATGTCGACGTTGTCACCGATGGTCAGCTGAGGTATCTGCTCGGCTGAGGTGCGACCACTAAAAGTGGTCTGGCCGCTAATTCGGCAGTTATTGCCGATGCAAATTTGCAGAGGCCCACAGATATAGGGTAGACCGCTATATAGATAGAGGTGTCTGCCGACCTGGCTAAGCCTGCCTTTAAATAGGGGCGTCCAGATGAGGATACGGCTGATGGTGGCCAGTGAACCGTGGAGCAGGCAATAGAGGTTATAACAGGGCCGCATTAGCCAGCTGGGCGCTACTAATTCTATACCGCGGGTCGTTTTTATTAACCGAAACAGTAACCGCGGGAGGGGTTGTTGGCTCTGTTTCAGCCAGAGCCGTAAGCGGTTGATGCCGGTTAGATTGGCAGGGGCTGAGACGTTCACCTGGGTGTTCCAGTGAAGCTCGATTCGGGCTCTTTGAATGTCAAACTTTTGATTTTTTTCATGGTCGCTCCTACACCTGATGCGCGGCCCTTGGAACGGAACGTCCAGGGTCTACAACATCCTTAATGCATAGATCGAGCCAGTTTTAGGAGCGGTGACAGATAAGGTTGATAGAAAATGCATTTTTTGAAAATTTTTATATTAAATTCAGTTATTTACATATAGATATTAATGTCTTTTATAGTTCATAATTCAAACTTTTACTGGCATGATCAGCGCAAGGCGGGGATCAGAGCGGCTTAGAAACCAGCCCGTAAGCCGATGGGTGAAGATCGGTATGCAATTTGAATTGCAGGTTGCGATTTTGGGGAGGTTATGAGGTTGTTATCGACGGGGTCGTGCTTGCTGATGCTGGGCAATTGATCTCGGTCCAATGGGCGATTGAGATCACGAGAGCAGCCAGAATATAGAGGGGCCAGGTAAAGCCCTGGGTTAGAAAGGTGCCAGCTGCCACCGTTCCAACCAGCCCGGCCAGCACGGCTTCGGCACTGGTGTAAACGGTCGCGACCAGGGCCGGGTTAGGTTGTTTGTTGAGGGTTTCCAGTGTGTGATTGGCGGTTTTCAGTAGCATGACAATCACCGCCACAAAAACTATCAGGCCAACAAACCCGGTCTCGGCCAACACGCCGAACCAGGTGCTATGAACAGCGTGGTTTAAGCCGTCCCAGTGGGGGCTGTAGAAAAAGTAATTGGCGACGAAGTTATCAATGCCAACCCCGGTTAAGGGCCGTTCCATGGCCATGTTGAAAGCCGCTTGCCATGCGTAGATCCGACCCATTGCGGATTCATCAACCCCCGCCTCAGCACTACCACCGGAGGCCCGCCCGGAGATTCCTGCCAGCAGGTAGAGCCCGACAACAAGGATAACGCCCAGATTGATTAAGAGTAGTTTGGATTTGACCCGGCGATAGGCAAACACCCCGAACACGGCAATCACCCCGATCAGGCCACCCCGACTTTGAGTCGCTAACAGAGCCATAAACAGCAGTGGCACACTAATTATGCCGAGTAATCGATTGATCGTGCCCAGCGCTGGTGTGCAGGAGATGCTGACGGCAAAGGACATTGGAAACAGCAGCACCAATGCCAGGTCATTGGGGTCCCCCAGCACAGAACCGAAGGATCGACCAATGGTCACCCGACTACCCTCGACCAGGCCGATGGCGTTGATCTTGTTGTGTAGTGCCACTGCTGCAACCAGCAACCCTGCCAATGTGATCAGTCGAGACGCGAGCAGGAAATCACGTTGGCTGCGCGACAGCCAGGTGATGGCAAAACACATCACCATTATTTTCCAGTAATTACTGTTGAAATAAGCAAATGCGACGGCGCGGTTGCTGGACAGCAGAAGACCAACCACGACGACGCCGAAAAACAGGCTAAGCATGGTCAGTTCTGATCGCCAGTACATGTTTACCTGGCGGCTTATACCGACATGCCAGACCAGCGCACCGAGGGCCCCAGCGGAGAGCGTTAATGGGATTTTTAGGTCATAAAGCGGCGGAAACAGCTCATGGATGCGAAAAAAGGAAAACAGCACAAATAGCAGAACCGTCACAAAAGGACGGCTGATAAAGGCGATGGCTGCGACCGGAAACGCACAAATGATGGCGACCGAAATTGGCTGGGGGAATAGCATCCAAATGGCACTAATTAACAGGCTGGCTAAACCTGCGAGTGCTCCCTGGCGCTGACCCGTGGTGGTTAGCCATGTTCGGGAAATGACCATTAACCGTGGCGGTGAGGTATCGGGATTAATTTCATCGCCACCGTCACCAGCGCTAAACAGCAACCACCGACTATCATCGTGCTCAGCTGGCCTAGTTGATGGTTGCTGAAAAACCCGAGAGTCAGTGTAACGAGTGTGATTGCGGTGACCAGTACTAGGCTTCGAATCGGGTAGGGCAGTGGCAGGTAGTGTTGGCTGGTTGCTAAAAAAAGTAGCAATCGCAGACCCCGTGCCATTATTAAGGCGCCGATGACTCCCCAGACTGCGTATTCGGGTATCCAGTAAAGCATAGCGCTGACGCCACAGATTGCACTGATCGTATTGATGGCGAACTGACTGCCAGTGGTTTTGCCAATAAAACAGCCGACGTTGATCAGGTCGGCCATCTCTTTGAGCATCATCACCACGACCAGCGCGATGGCGTAATGGCCGGCCAGGGCATAACTTTCAGGTAGTAACCAGCTAATTAGCAGCGGTGCTGCTAGGCCAACGGGTAATGAAATCGCCAGGGTCAGAACGAGGCCGATGACGATGAATTTGCTGGCTTTAGCCGCTCCGTTAGGCTCTTTAAGCACGGCAAAACGGCGCGGATTCCACCACATAGTGAAGGGTTGCATTAGCAAAATAACGGGTAACGCAAACTTGGCCGCTACACCAAACAGAGCGACATCGGTCAGGGTGGTGTAATCGGCCAGAAGCCAGCGGTCTAGCCCGTTTAACGCAAACGCGACCAGTGCACTGGCCATAATCGGCGCGCTATAAACCATCGCCTGGCGGGTGGTCTGGTAGCTAAAACTAATGCCAACATCACGGATGTGGATCACGCTGAGCAGTAGTGCCTGCGTCAGCGCCGCGAACAGACCCGCCTCTAGTACGCCGGCAACACCGCGGCCCTGAGTAAGCAGCCATAGGGCTAGTGAGGCCTGTAGCATAGCTCGCCCGGTATTGAGGCCGAAAAATAACAATGCCTGGTTCGACATTCTTAGCCAACCGAGGGGGATCGCAATACAACCTTCGAGCATCAACAGCCAAAGTACGAGCTGTACTTCATAGGTAATTGCATCACCGGGCATCCAGTTGGCGAGGGGTTCGGCAATCCACCAGCCGACTAATCCGGCAGCGCCACCCAAAAGCATGGCGATGCTAAAAATCTCGGCAGCGATGTTGCGCCGCTGCTGTTCATTGTCCGCACTACCGGCAAACCGATAAAGTGCGTCTTCGAGCCCCATACCGACCAACACGCTGCCAATGATCGCCAAACTGGCAACGACTTCAAGGCGGCCAAAATCGTCCGGGGTCAGGTGGTAGGCGAAGATAGGCAGCATAACCAGGGAGACACCCTTCATCAGGGCAATACTGGCGCCGTAAAGTAGGGTCTGTTTAATCCCACTGGAAAGGTTGCCTATCATCACTGTCTCCCTCGAT
>JAHRWJ010000116.1 GCA_019090185.1 Immundisolibacteraceae bacterium | reverse complement strand
CGTTGGCGCAGATCACCAGAGCCGGTGATCTGGTGATCGAAACGCTGAACAGGGCGGTGGCCGATAAGCGGGGCCGCTGGATATTGGCTGGCGGCACTCAAAACCAGAGTGAACATGCGTTGACCTGGTTTCGTCAGGGTCGGCCGATGAACCTGGTGATCGATCGGACTTTTATCGATAAGGACGGTTATCGCTGGATTATCGATTACAAAACCGGATATCGCAGCGGTGGTGATATCGACGGCTTTCTTGACCAGGAACAAATTCGTTACGCGCCACAATTGCAACGCTATGGTGAAATGATGCACCGCAGTGGTGAAGAGAGGATTAAAATGGGGCTTTATTTCCCGCGCATCGGTGGTTGGCGTCAGTGGGATTTTGGCTAAAGCCAGTCTCAGGTTCGGTTATGCAAACAATCAAGCCGATAGGCTGAAAATCAACTTACTCAACAAGCGGCCGATAGATAGGCCGATAAGGGCTAATAAGAGCTGCTTAGTTGGTCCCTACAGATAAGGATAGAGGACATGGTCGAACCAGGTACAAACGAAGCTATTAGCACCCTGCAAAAGGCGCTTTCAATAAATCGAGATAAAAACCAGTACGGCACTATTGTTGAAATTGGTGCTGGGCAGGAAGTTGCTCGACATTTTTTTCAGGCCGGTGGCGCCTCTGGCACCATCGCCAAGACCATGTCTGCCTATGATATGCAGTTCAGTGATGCGATTTACGGCGGAGAATCGACCGGCCGTTATGTCAGTCGTGGTCGTGTTAATAGCATGCTCGAAAAGGAATATGGACTACTGATAGAGCGCCTTGAAGGCCACCGCTCCAAGAATACTCAGTATTTTGCCTATGCGGCAACGATAACCACCCGCCCTGCGGAAGAAGGCGGCGGCCAGGGCTGGGTAGGGGTGCAACTACAACTCTACCCGGGAGCGCCACCGAGTAATATTATTCTGCATATCCGCTTGCTCGATAGTGAAATTCACGCTCAGCAGCAGGCACTTGGGGTGGTAGGCGTTAATCTGGTTTACGCCGCCTACAACCTCTACCGCGACACCACCGCGCTGATCGAGTCACTGAAAGATAATCTTGGCGTCACCCGCATTGAAATTGACCTGATTCATTTTGAGGGCCCCTATTTTGAGGAGATCGAAAACCGCCTGGAGAATCTTTATCTGATCCAGAGCGGGCTCACCAGAGCTATTTTGTTCAACACTGACGGTGAGGTAGTGATTCCCTCGGATACCTTTTATCGCAAGGATATTCTGGCGATTAGAGGCTCGTTTCGACCGGTGACTAATGTCAACGTCGATATGATCGAATGTGGGCTGAGTCAGTTCTTACAGATCGACGAAGTCGAAGAGCGTAATGTGATGGTGCTGGCGGAAATCACCATGAACACGGTGGTATCGGGCGGTAAGATCGATTCTCAGGAGTTTCTTGCTCGGGTCGATATGCTCAATTCTCTGGGCTATACGGTGCTAATTTCCGACTATTTGCGCTACTTTCGATTACGGGCGTTTTTTCGCCGCTTTACGCAGAAGCAGATTGGCATTGTGCTGGGCGTCCCCAATGTGCGCGATATCTTCAATGAGAGCTATTACAATGGCCTCGAAGGTGGCGTACTTGAAGCTTTTGGTAAGTTATTTCCAGATCATACCCGTCTGTATGTTTACCCCTCATTAGACGCTGCTGGCACCGGGTTGATTACAACAGATAATCTGGAACTGGCGGACGACATGGCGCTGCTGTTTAAGCATATGACCAGTAATGGTCTGATTTTGCCGTTAACTGGGGTTCATGAAGAGCTGTTGAGTATTTTCTCCCGAGATATTCTTAAGCAGATCTCATTTGGTCGCGGTGAGTGGGAATCCCAGTTACCGGAATCGGTTGCAGAATTGATTATCGAGCGAGGGCTATTTAAATTCGATACTGCCTGAGTGCGAATTTTTCGGCGGCTGGTGCTGAGCGCTATGGTGCTTGCCAGTTTTTCAATTCTGGCGGATCAATCCCAGCCCTTCGATGTCCTCAACTTTATCGAACAGCCGCTGCAAAAGCAGCTCAGTCGGTTTCAGCGTAATCCGGACGCGCTGGCCAGTTTTAGTAGTGATGGATGCAGCGGTGGATTATCGGCCGGTTGGCAGGTGGTGAGTCAGGCCTTATCTCCAATTACCGATAAGCTGGGCGCTTCACCGCCCTGGGAGCATTGCTGTGTTGCTCATGATCGACTCTACTGGAAGGGTGCCGGAGCAGATGGCGTTGCGATGCGGTTGATTGCCGATCAACAATTGCAGGCTTGCGTGTTGGCAACCGATCAGCAGGCCCTATTGCAGAAACTTGATGATCAGCAAACAGAGCCTGGTTTGGTTGCTGAAATTGATCAACAACTCCAGGCTCAGTTACGCAAGTTAATGCCACTGGTCGCTGAGTTGATGTATCAGGCTGTTCGGCCCGGTGGGTTGCCCTGTAGTGGGCTGCCCTGGCGCTGGGGTTATGGATGGCCGCAATGCGGGGTTGGAGAACTCTATCCCAGTTTCGAGAAGGATTGATTTTTTAGGCGCTTGTTGCGGCCAACTTATTTAAGCCATCTGATTTCTATGGCCGTCTGGCGACCCACTAATACCTGATCAAGACTCTCCGGTATCTCAGCCCGTTCGGCGGACAGTGGAATCCTACCGGCCATCAGTTCTGCGAACTGTTGGGGGTGCAACGGCAGTTGATCGGGCTGGCCATAGCCATGGGGGTAAATGGGCTGCCCACTCCCTGGTTGATATTTATCGGTGGCACCGAGTGTGTGCAGCAGTTCGTGAGTGATAATGACCTGGTTGCTACCCCGTTGGCGGTTATCTGCAAACGCATTGATGAGGGCATAACCACCATTTCTGATACCGACCGAGTGACGCAAACTGCTTTGAATATCCGGGTGGTGATAAAGCAGAAACAGCTGAATATCCGCGGTTGGACCTTCGAAGGTATCTTCCATACTAGACCACCATCTGGTTTTTAAACTCCACCAAATAATAGCCAGGGTGCCGCTATTGGGTGGCACCGGCGGTAAAGCGGTGATTTCTGGGGCCAGCTTGATGGTTACCGGCAGATGTAACGGCAAGCCAAACGCCTCAGCTTCTTCGGCTAGAAAGGCTTCAATGGCATCGAAGTCGGACTCAGACAATTCTGAGATAAATTGCTGCGTTGCTGCGCTACCATCGGCATTAATCGGGTAGACAACGGCCCAAAGCGGTGTCTGCCAGCTGGAGGTTCGCATCCGGCTGCCAAACTGCTGGAGCACAACCGTCAGTAAAATCATCACCAGAACAAATAGTCGGAGCAGACTGGCAGCAGATCGTTTCATATTATTAATAACTGTTGGTTTTTGCTATTGGATCGATGGCAAATCAACATCGCAACCTGGAAGGTTTGATGACTGTAAATATTAATTGTTCTATTTTTAAAACTAATAAGAAAGAGGGTGCTTACCTTTATCTGGCTAAGTCGCTTAGCTTTAAAGAGCTGCCTGCACCCTTACAGCAGCTTTTTGGTGAACAGATTGAAGTGATGGAACTGCTGGTAACCCCGGATACTCATCTTGCTACCGAAGAGGTAGGGCTGGTGATGGATAACCTCAGCAACCAGGGATTTCATTTGCAAATGCAGCCAGTTGAAATTGCTGGAAAAGTATTGGGTCGAAATGAATAGGCTGGATGAAATAAGACGTCCAAATCGGCCGTAATTTCGACAGGTCGTCGAAATATTAGCAGTTTCTAATTTTTCGACGAAATTTCATCTAACCCATGATGAAGACCCGACACTAAGGCGATGTTCCTTCGTTTTAAATTGATAAGGTCTCACTTGCTACTCAAAAAAACGGCCTTATCGAATTTTTTTGGTACCCAATAGAAGCAGAGGCTACCCTTTGAAAAATTGACCTTAAAGCCGGCAGCCATAAGCCTCACTGAGGCTTTTTTTTAGGCTAACGGCTAGACGGTTAGAAGTGCAAATAGTGCAGTTTATCCACGACCTGGCCTAGCAAGAGCCCATAGTTGGCATAAATCATGCTAATTCATTGCTGAGTGCGATCTAGTATCTGGGCTAAGCAGAAGCTGTTCGTTGTTACTACTAACTGTTTTATCAAGTCTGGGAATCAAAATGCTTAAAAAATTAATGCTAATGACCATGACCGGTTGCCTGTTAAATGCGTCAGCATCTTATGCAGGACCGGTTACGGCTGAACTCGGCCTCTGGGCGACCGATGGCTGGACTCAATTTGCAGATGATGATGGGGTTGTTGGTCCTGGCGGTGGTGGTCAGGCTTTTGATGCCGAATACCTCTACTACAAACTTGACGGCAACACGCTCTCATTAGGCCTACAAACTGGCTATGATGTGGTTGACGGGGTCCAGACCTACAACGGTGGTAGCCGGCTATATCATGCCGGTGACCTGGCTCTTTCTGTCGATGGCCAAGTCAACTCTGGAGCGGGTGCCGGTAGCAGCTATGAATATGGCATCGACTTTGGCTTATTGACTGTAGGCTATAGTAACAGCGGGGCTTTGATTGACTCTGGCAGCGGTACGGGTATCGATGATGCTGGTCTTTATCAGGTCTCTGGTTGGAGTAACGATGTTTATAGTGGCCACCATGCATCAGACCCGTTTGCGATTGATGATGGCACCAAAATATCAGACTTGTTAACCAACACCGCTGGCTATGACGCCGGGCTTGAGACTTATTACCGTACGGTTTCTTTTGATGTGACTGGCTTGGGCTGGGGCGAAGATTTCATTCTCGATGCCCACTGGACTATGTCTTGTGGAAATGATGCGATTGATGGTCATGTCGCGGTGGTGCCAGAGCCAACGACTTT
>JAHRWJ010000115.1 GCA_019090185.1 Immundisolibacteraceae bacterium | reverse complement strand
TTGTAACCGGTGGTACTCAAATTGGCCAAATTATTACTGATCACGTCCAGATCGGCGGATGCGGAATTAATACCGCTCAATGCAACTTTAAATGACATGACTAAAACTCCTAAGATCTACACGTGACAACAATTTCAAACAACTGGTTAAATCAGCTAATCCGGCGCAACAACCCGCGAGCTCCCTCATGAGACTTCAACAACTTCATTCAAAGGCACGGGGGCAAGTTGGTTTATCTGCAGGTTAAGATCACCGCCAAACCCGATGGAAACACTATTAACCGGAGCGCGAATGAACATCTCTGGCTCAATCTCTGATTCTTCAGGAACCGAAGCGGTGACTTGGTAGATACCAGCTGGCACCGCATTACCGTTGATATCCAGACCATCCCAGCTGAAACCAACCTGACCAGCTGTCTGATCACCCAGCTCCAGAGAGCGAACCGTCTGGCCAGACTCATCGATAATTTGAACCTTCAGACTCGCGGTATGAGAAAAAAGACCAACTTCTCCGCTGATGGCATTAACCGGACTATCTGCGACGATTTCATCGGTGTTAATCAGCACCTGCTTACCCACCAAACTACTGGCCTGCAACAGTTGGCTCGACTGCAATGATTCCACTGCGCTGACCAACGACTGCTCCATCGACTGGATACCCGAAACCGTACTGAACTGGGCCATTTGCTCCAAAAACTGAGAACTATCCGCCGGTGCCGTTGGATCTTGAAAACGCATCTGCGTGGTCATCAATTCTAAAAATGATTCCATCCCCAGGGCACCAGCGCCGCTGTTTGGCGAAGTCTCGGTGGCCGGGTCATTCAACCCGCTAATGGTCGAGCTGGTGGTTGCTTCAATCATGACTGTTTCCCTATCTACCGATCTGTAAAGTACGCAGCATTAGTTGCTTACTGGTATTCATGGTTTCGATGTTGCTCTGGTAACTGCGCGAGGCTGACATCATGTTGGCCATCTCGGCGATCATGTTGACGTTGGACATTTCCACATAACCGGCGGTGTCTGCGTGGGGATGTCCCGGGTCATATCGCAGCGGCAAGGGCGACTGATCTTCGGCGATCGAGGAGACCCTCACGCCGACGGCCTCTGGTGTGTCGCCACTGCGCGCCTGGGCAACCAACGTACTAAAAACCGGATATTTGGCTCGGTAAGCCTGGCCATCAGGGCCGCTGGTGCTATTGGCATTGGCCATGTTGCTGGCGACTAGATTTAGGCGCTGACTTTGAGCGGCCATGGCACTGCCGGCAATATCAAATATGTTGGCCATTATTCTCCCCTGATCGCACTGAGTAATGATTTGGCACGGCCGTCAACAAAGCGGACGGCGGCCTGATATCTGACTGAATTTTCACCATAGGCGGCTTGTTCTATGTCGGCCTCAACCGTGTTGCCATCCTGGCTGTTCTGCATCGGTAGCCGATACAACAGTTCGCTACCAGCGGCGCGTAACGCTGGCTGGCTGATGTGATGACGACTGGTGGTCTGGAGCGCAGCGGTAGAACCCGAAGCGGATTTGAGCATGGCTTTAAAATCCAGGTCTCTGGCCTTGTATCCGGGGGTATCTGCGTTGGCAATATTGCTGGCCAACAACTGGTTGCGCTGCTCATGAATCACCAAGGCGGTTGCCGGTAATCCTAATAACGCATCACTGCTGTTCGTCAAAGCACTCTCCTGTGGGTTGCTGATTACAGCCAATGCAACAGGTGTGCCAAAACAGGCCAGGGAGATATTGAAATGCCCTTCAAGGGCGGAGCGTTAGCCCATCAGAAACGCTTAAAAACGCCAGCAGCCCTCTGGCCAAGCCAATATTTTTCAACCACTTAGGTGGTCAGCAAAAATCATATGCTGCGAGCCTTCGGCTGGATTAAAAAGAACTTGATGATTTTTTAACTCTGGAATGAAGGCTGGCTTTTAAACTAACGATCAAAATCATCATGCGGCAAAGCGGCAGCGCCAGGTTGCCGTTTGGGGCATCAGGTTGCCGCCTTTGCCGCAATGGCGACAAACTGCCGGGTTGAAGATAGCCAGGTTAAGCGGCTTGACTCAATTCTAAGAAAACAAGTTGATGGTCGGACACCGACACCCCAACAGGACTGCCACAAGCAATCCAGTTAGTTCCGCAAGGCAGCGGACAGGACGTACCTTTCTCTGGAGGGATAGGGGCAAGCCATTGGGACCTTGCCATTGGCGAAAGAGAATCCCGGGGCAACGCTAACGCTCGGTTAGCCAACCATTGCGGATGGCAAAACGTCAGCGTTACCCAGGGATTAAAACAACAACATCAAACTTTGAATACACCGACGGCCTGATACATATCCTCAGCCAACGTGACTACCTGATCAGAGAACTCTGCATTGAGGGCTGCACCTTTAGCAGAATCATGGCTGAAGTCACGGATCTGTTCGACGCTTTGAGCCAACTCACGAGAAACGGTGCCTTGCTCTTCGGCAGCCGCAGCAATGTTCTGATTCATCTCAGAAATCCGCGCCACGGTCTCTGATATTTCTACCAGCGATTTACCCGCTTCTTCGGCCTGCTCCACACTCTCGCGAGCCTGATTACGGCCTTTCTCCATCACCTCAACCGCATTTTGAGTGCCGCTCTGCAGCCGTTGAATCATTTCCTGTATTTCAGCGGTAGAACTTTGGGTACGTGAAGCAAGTGTGCGCACCTCATCGGCAACCACGGCAAAGCCACGACCTTGCTCACCGGCTCGGGCGGCCTCAATGGCTGCGTTTAATGCCAACAGATTAGTCTGCTCGGCAATATCCCGAATCACATCCAAAACACTACCAATATTGTCACTGTCTTCGGCCAATTTACGGATCACGTCAGAGGCTGTTTCGACCTCCCGCGCCAGACTACCAATCGAGCTAACCGCTGAATCGACGACCCGCTGACCATGTCCTGCCGCTGCGTCACTCGCTTGGGCAGCTTCGGCGGCAGCGGCGGCGTTGCGAGCCACTTCCTGAACGGTTAACGACATTTCACCGATAGCGTGGGCTACCTGCTCGGTCTCTTCATCCTGGCGACGAACGTTATCACTAACCATATCGCTGTTCTGTTTAGATTCTGAGGCAGAGTTTTTTAAGGTTTCAGAGCTTTCCCGAACACTCCCCACCGAACTCAGCAATTTTTCCATCATGCCATTAAATGCAATTGCTGCGCTGCCGATTTCGTCTCTGGAAACCACTTCGATGCGCCGGGTAAGGTCAGAATCGGACTCGATCACCTCCATATTGCCCCGTAGCGCAGCAATAGGTGTGAGAATCGATTTAAAGGATCGTATGGTAAAGAGAATAACCAATCCTAGTACGACAATCGAAACCACCATAAAGGCGTTCCGAATACTATGATAAAGAGCCGTGGTCCTGGCCCTTTCTCGTTTTGCAGCATCAAGTTGTAAGTCAAATAGTTCACGCAAGTTCTGATTCAACGGCTGAAACAAGATCGGAAATGCCACCTGAGCATCACCCAACTTATAAGCAGCTTCTCGGCCACCATCCGAATCCAGGGAAAGCGCCAGTTTGGATACTTCGGATGTCGCATCATTGAGCAAACTATCGGTTGTACTGACCAACTCTGCTTCTTTGGCGACCACATCTGCACTGGTCAGAGAGGCTTTATAGGGCACCCAGGATTCGTTTCTTTTGCCCAGCAAATCGCTGAGTCCACTAGAGACATCCGAGGTAGAAATTAGATCCGCATAACCTGAGTTAATCAGCGCAAGCACATCGACCGCATAGACATCCTGAATGATTTTTAGTCTTTTCAGGTTAATCACCCGTTGGTCGTACATCCGCCCTACACCATCATCAACCCGGGCAAAAGCCCACAGAGACGCTAACACCACGGCCATCAACACCATAGTTGGTAATGCAACCAACCCCATCAATCTCATTTTTATGGTCGGTTCAGACCACCTATTGTTCGACATCTTAATCTCCCTGCTGGATCTAGCTTTAATGTGGTTAACTTTTCAATATTTGGTCAGAAATTAAATTTCTGGGTGCCAATAACAACCCTAAACCGAAAGAATCTCTAAATAGTACTTATAGTCCACTCCGGTTCAGCCATATTAAAAAGCCGCGCCCCCGTTTTCTCTCCATCACCTGCTCATACTCAATCATCTAAGGTCCAACACCCATATGGCTATGCTGCCACTTCCGAGTTGTCATCTACCGGCAACCCGAGCTGTTTGCTAACCTGCTCGTAAAGACCGCCTGGGTCAAATTTAGCCATGAAAGCATCGGCACCCAATTTTTCAACTGCTTCAGCATTAAAAACGCCGCTCAACGAGGTGTGCAAAACTATTTTTAGTTTACTAAGTTGGGCATGGGCCCGAATCTGCTTGCAGAGGGTGTAACCATCGAGTCGGGGCATCTCAACGTCTGAAATCACCAGTTGCAGCTGCTCTTCCATCGGCACGTCACT
>JAHRWJ010000114.1 GCA_019090185.1 Immundisolibacteraceae bacterium | reverse complement strand
TTTGGCTGCTCTGGATAAAACTCGCTCGGTTAATTTCAGACATATCGGCTAGTGAGATTTTATAGAGAAGGCGCTGTGCAAAAGTGATGATTGATACCAGCCTGAATGCAATGGTCCAATTTTGGTTGATTTGACTTATAAATAGCGACGAATCCCGGTTATTCTATACCGACTACCTACGGGTTCTTGCCCGTGTTGAAATAAACAGCAGAGCGCTCCTTGCTGTGAGTATCTTGTAGCAGATGCTGAAACCTTTGTAGGGTGTGTCAGCGATAGCAAAAATCATCTAGGGTAATTATCTTGAAACGATCAACGCCGATTTGGAAAACTGACTGGTTTGTGGCCCTGTTGATTGGGTTGCTGTTTTTGCTATTTAAATTTTCCCAGTTTGGTCCTACGGAAGCGATCGAACAGGATCTTTACGATCGTGGGGTTCGGGGTACCGAACGTGACCTTGAAACCAGTCGAGACCTGGCAATAATCGCTATCGACGATGCCAGTATCGAGCGTTTGGGCCGCTGGCCCTGGTCACGAAATGTGGTTGCAGACCTGGTTTCCAGGCTATCTGAGGCCAAGGTGATCGGGCTGACCGTATTTTATAGTGAGCCACAAATTGATCCAGGCATGAAATATGTGGAGCAGTTAGAAGATATTTACCGTAATGCGGGTCTGGATCAAAACGAGAATACTTTCTCTGCCGAGTTTGAACAGACCCTGGGAATGGCTTATCTAGAGCTGGATGCTGATGCGGCGTTAGTGGACGCCATTAGTTCAGTCGAAAACGTGGTATTGCCGATGCTTTTTAGGCTGCCGGATAATCCACCGATTGGTCGACCTGATTCAGAGTTGCCCGATTTTTCAATTGATAGCTTGATCAGCAAGGTGCAACCCGGTGCGGACGTGGGGCCAGGCCGTTTGGCAGATCTGGTGCTTTGGCCGCTCGATTTTTATGCGGCTACCGCCGTCGGCCTCGGCCACCTCTCGCTTGATCAGGACCTGGATGGCGGGGTTCGCAGCGACCTGCTAGTGGCTAATTATTACGATAACTATTTCCCATCGCTATCGTTGATGATCGCGGCCCGTAGCCTCAACCTGACCATGGAAGATGTACAGGTTACCCTCGGCGAAGGCGTTTCCCTGGGGCGGCTAAACATTCTGACGGATGACAACCTGAGGATGCGTTCCGGGTTTTATCTTGATCGTTCAACAGGTGTACTGCAGCAGGCGTTTGCGACCTATTCATTTGCTGATGTTTATGACGGCACGATTCCGGTGGATCTCTTTAAGAATAAAATTGTATTGATTGGTCCCACGGCTGCTGGGTTAGGCACCACCACGATTACACCGATATCTAAAGGCGAGCACCCGGTCAGTCTGCTCGCCCATTTTATTACCAGCATTCTGAGCGAAGATTTTTATGTACGCCCAGCGTGGGTTATCAGCGCTGAACTTGGCCTGCTGGTGTTCATTACCCTCTACTTAATGTTTTTAATGCCCAGGTTGTCGGCTGGCATTGCCGCTGGTGCATCGCTACTGCTGTTAGTGGCGCTGGTGGCCGCCAGTTATCTGCTACTGACGGGCCAGTCGCTTTGGTTGCAAACTGGTACTGCAGCGAGTCTGCTGTTTGTTGGTCATTTGTTGCTGACCACCAAACGCTTCCTGCTGACCGAGCAAGGCAAGGAGAAGGTTGAAAGCGCGGCAGTAGAAGACAACAAAATGCTCGGACTGTCGTTCCAGGCCCAGGGCCAGCTGGATATGGCCCTGGATAAATTTCGGAAAATTCCGTTAGATGACTCTATCGGTGAACTGCTCTATAACCTGGCGATGGATTTCGAGCGCAAACGCCAGTTTGGTAAAGCGTCCTCGATTTACGACATCTTGCTCGGTTACAACAAGAAATTTAAGGACGTTAAAGAACGTAAGGAGCGGGCGGGTAACCTGGAGAGCACCCTGGTATTAGGGGCCGGTGGTGCAGCTGTAGGTGGCACCCTGATCATGGACCCGACCAACATGCCCACTCTGGGCCGCTACACGATTGACCGCGAGCTAGGTAAGGGCGCGATGGGTATTGTTTATGAGGCCCATGACCCGAAAATCAATCGGGTGGTGGCGATCAAGACCATGGCGCTGTCGATGGAGTTTGAAGGGCCCGAACTTGATGAAGCCAAGGAGCGGTTTTTCCGCGAGGCGGAGACCGCCGGCAGGATTAATCACCCCAATATTGTCACCATTTATGACGTTGGCGAAGATCAGGATCTTGCTTACATCGCAATGGAGTTTATGACCGGTAGCGATCTCAGTGAATACACCCGCAAAGATGCACTGTTGGCGCCTTACTCGGTCATGGTGATCATCTCTAAAGTCGCCGAAGCGCTCCATTTCGCTCACGAGCAGGGCGTTGTCCATCGGGATATTAAACCGGCAAACGTGATGCTGCTGGCGGATAAAAGCGTCAAGGTGATGGATTTTGGTATTGCGCGTATTACTGAATCGAGTAAAACCAAAACCGGGGTGGTGATGGGCACGCCATCCTATATGTCGCCAGAGCAGTTGGCGGGTAAACATGTTGATGGTCGATCTGACCTATTTTCGTTAACCGTGATGATGTATGAACTACTCACCGGATCAAGGCCCTTTACCGGTGATTCGATGGCAACGTTGATGTTTAGCATCGCTCAGGGTGAGCACCGGGATATTCGTGATGCCCGGGAAGATTTACCCGATGAAATCGTCGCCATCATTAACTTTGGTCTTAACAAATTGCCCGAAGATCGTTTCCAGAATGGCAAAGAGTTTGCTGCCGCGGTGGTGAAAGCAGCCCGGGTGATGAGGTCGAAATAAAATCGCTTCAGAGCAGACTTATCAGGTCTATTTGCTGGTGTGAATAAACTCACCGGCCCATTTGGTCGGGGGTGGGTTCTGTCGAAACCAGGGTATGCGCTCCTTCACGTAGAGCTCGTAGAGTTTACGATTGGGATAGCGTTGCATCAGTGAGATGTACTGCATCTCCGCATTATCCCAATCTTTAGCCCGATAGAGTTTTAACGCACGTTGGGCCAATATCAGCTCATCACGAAGCTCCACCGTGAGCTGATCGTCCTGGCAGAGGGGTTCGTAGATGGTAATCGGCCGAGTCTGGCCTTTAACCACGACCCGATCAATTTCCATAAACACCACGTCGTCGATGGTGCGGCGGGTATCTTCGCTGACCAGAATATTGGCGCCATACTGTTTGGTGAGGGATTCCAGCCGCGAACCCAGATTGACCGAGTCCCCTAGTACCGTATAGGCCATACGAAACTCGGAACCCATGTTGCCCACATTCATCGGGCCGGTGTTTAAGCCAACACCAATGCGGATGTCTGGGTAACCAATTGCCCTGAACTCTTCGGTCATCGCTTCAGTCTGGCGAATCATTTCCAGCGCAGCAATAACCCCGTTACGGGCGTGATTTGGGTCGTCCAGTGGAGCGCCCCAAAACGCCATGATCATGTCACCAACGTACTTATCAATAGTGCCCCGTTGGTCGTGAATAATGCTGGTCATGGGGGTGAAATAGCGGTTGAGCAGATCCTTGAGCTGCTTGGGAGACATGGTTTCACTGATGCTGGTAAAACTGCGAATATCAGCAAATAACACGGTCATCAGGCGGCTTTCACCATCAAGGTTGAAACTATCGGCGTCCTGGCTCATTTCTGCCACCAGCTCAGGGGGTACATACTGACCAAACATCGCCTGTAACAGCCGCCGATCACGGGACTCAAACAGGAAGCCATAGGCCAGGTTAGCGCCCAGGATAAGCGCGATTGTTAACAGTGGGGTGGAGAGCGCCAGGACAATACCGTTAGACCAGGCAAGAAAATTAATGATGACGACAAGGGTGGCGGCTATTAGGGTACTGATGATGGCCCACAGCGGTGAAATCAGCGTCAACAACACGCTAAGTAGAATGCCAAGGCCGGCTAGCAGTACCAGGTCGATGCCGTCTTTTTCGAGGGTTTCTGCTCGAATGCCGCCATTTAAAATAGCGTCAGCGATGGTGGCGTGGACCTCGACTCCCGGGTAAATGGTCTCGACCGGTGTTGGTCGCAGATCAAGTAGCCCTTTGGCGGATGTGCCAACAAACACGATTTTGCCGACAAGGCTGTCGGCGCCAAGCTTATCTGAGAGCACATCAGTTGCAGAGATGTAGGTAAAGGTGCGCGCACCGCCCCGATAAGGGATCAGCATGTTGGCAACCCGGTCGGTATTAATGCGGTGGTCACCCAGCATCACATAATCGAGGGTTTTTTTGCCCAGCAGGGTGTCAGTGGCCAGCTGCCAGCCAGGTTCTCCCAAGTAGAGACGAACGGCCTCTAGACTTAGTAGTGGATAAATCTCGTTGCCATGCAGGGTGAACAGGGGCACCCGCCTAAGAATACCGTCAGGATCCAGACGGGTGTTAAAAAAGCCGCCGCTGGTGGCCGCCGATTGTAATAGCTCAAGATTGGCACCAAAGGACTCAGCAGGCGCGCCGAACTCCACGCCGGCATCCAGGTAGCTACTGGCGTCTGCACCATTATTAGGTAGCATGCCGATGCTGGTGGCGTCAGTACCGGCGTCAAAGAAAAAGCCCATCACCACCGGGTTGTTGGCTAATGCCTCCGCAAATTGTTTATCCCCGTCCAACTGATTCATTTTCTGTTGGGCGGTGGTGACAAATTCAGCGTTATTTTGCAGTGGCCCCTGCAGTAGTTCGCTGAGAATACGTCGATCAGAGCGTTCTTCAGGTTCGGCAAACACCACGTCAAAGGCGATTACCTGAGCGCCGAGAGCGCCGAGTTTTTCTACCAGCTTAGCCATGGTTTGGCGCGGCCAGGGCCAACGGCCCTGTGCTGCTAGGCTTTTTTCGTCAACATCGATGATCACTACTCGATCATCGGCCTGATAGGTCTGTGATTGGCGCAGTCGAATATCGTAGCTGACATACTCCATCGCTCGGAGCACAGAGATGTCATGAATTTGGTAAATTCCAGCCCAGGTCATGATGCCAGTGATCGCTATTCCGATCAGCGTCGGTACCAAATGGCGACGGATCAACATTTCTCGGGATATTTTTTTCAGGCCAAAGGGCATTTTAGTTTCCGTTGAGTTGACTGTGACGGGCTGAAACTTCTTTCAATACTATTTTTCTCGTTGCTTCTCTTTTAATGATTGTTCTGAACGGAGCAGGGCAAAGCAGTTCAGGGTCAGTATTCCACAGGGGGGAGATTTAACACGGTTTATTATTCAATCAGGTATACGAATTTTAAGCGCCATGGTTGGTATCTGTTCGGCGGTGAGCCGTGCTTTTATATTGTTTAACTTACGGGCACTTTTAAAAGGCCCGAGTCGGACGCGATACATTTTTTTCATTTTAATAGTGACATCCTCAATCCGAGCAACATGGCCTAACAGAGCCAATTCGGCCTTCAGTCGTTCGGCATCGGTCCGTTTGTTGAACGAGCCGACCTGCAGAATGTACTGGTAATGTTTATTGTCCGCCTGATCCCGCTGCTGCTCCTGAATGGTGTCTATGGGAACTTCCATTTGCGGCAGACGGGTGTAAAACTCGAATTCAACTTCGGTTTTAGGCTGATCAGGGGTGGTGTTAACAGCCTCTGTTGGCGGCGTATCGATCGGCAGGTAACCGCGAATCAGCGCCCAGTTCTGTACCAGCAGGGTCAAGATTATGCCGGTCAGCGCACCGCTGATGAAGGCCCGACCCGGTTTGGTCGTGGTTGCTCCTGGTGCCGGTCGCTGCTTGGTGGTAGTCGGTTTTTTTTTATAATCGCGCATGGGTTTTAGGGGGTTTGATCACATCGATTCCGGTGCGCTGACACCCAACAAGTCCAGACCAGAGACCAGCACGGTTTGAACAGCCCGGATCAATTCGATTCGGCTACAGCAGAGTACTGCATCGTCAACCAGAAACTGATGGGCGTTGTAATAGCTATGCAATCCATTGGCCAGTTCTCGCAGGTAATAGGTCAATGTGTGGGGTTCATGTTTGC
>JAHRWJ010000113.1 GCA_019090185.1 Immundisolibacteraceae bacterium | reverse complement strand
TGTACGGTTGGTGATCTGGACCACGATCAGCTGTTTTATTTGCGCAGTCGTGGCCTGGCCGAACCCCAGGCGCGGGCGCTCCTATTGCATGCCTTTGCAGCTGCCAGCTTTAGCGAATTCGCCGGTCCCTGGGCCGATTATGTTGCTCAGCATGTCAACCAGAAACTGGATCAACTCAGTCATGACTAGTACCGCTACCAATACTGCTCCAGTGAGCGCTGACCAGGTGACTACCTGGCGGGCCGATTTTCCGATTTTGCAAACCCAGGTTCACGGCAAGCCGTTGGTTTATCTTGATAATGGGGCCACCACCCAAAAACCACAGGTGGTGATCGACACGGTGAGTCGTTATTACGAAACCACCAATTCCAACATTCACCGCGGTGTTCATTACCTCAGTGAAATGGCAACCGTCGATTATGAAAACGCCAGGGCAGTGATTCGTCGCTTTATGGGTGCGGCGAGCGATAAAGAGGCAATCCTCACCTCCGGCACCACCGAGTCGATCAACCTGGTGGCCAATAGCTGGGGCTTGGATAATCTTAAAGCCGGCGACGAAGTGCTGGTTACAGAGATGGAGCATCACTCCAATATTGTTCCGTGGCAGATGGTGACGCAGCGTACCGGAGCGGTGTTAAAGGTCATCCCGATCAATGACGCTGGCGAGATTTCGCTGGAAGATGTTCGCCAACTGATCACTGAACGTACTAAGTTTGTTGCTATCAGCCATCTCTCCAATGCGCTGGGTACTATCAACCCGGTTAAAGAGGTGATTGAACTGGCCCATCAGGTCGGTGCGTTGGTGTTGGTCGATGGTGCGCAGGCAATTGCCCACACGCCGGTGGATGTGGCCGATTTAGATTGTGACTTTTACGCATTCTCTGGTCATAAAATCTTTGGCCCAACCGGTATTGGCGTGCTTTACGGCAAGCAGGCGTTACTAGAGGCGATGCCACCCTGGCAGGGTGGTGGCGATATGATTCGCATTGTTCGCTTTGATGGTAGTCAGTGGAATGACCTGCCCTATAAATTTGAAGCGGGTACCCCGAATATCGCCGGTGCCATTGGGCTCGGTGCTGCGCTCGATTATGTGACCGAAATTGGCATCGATAGAATCGCAGCCTATGAGGGCTTGTTGCTTGCCTATACCCAACAACAGCTGGCGACCATTCCCGGTCTTACCCCGATAGGTACCGCCAAACATAAGGCCAGCATTGCCTCGTTTGTGGTCAAACATGTTCACGCCCATGATCTGGGCACTATTTTAGACAGCGAAGGTATTGCCATTCGTGCGGGCCACCACTGCGCGATGCCGGTGATGGAGCATTTTGGCGTGGCCGCGACTGCGCGGGCTTCGTTTGCTTTTTACAACACCCTGGAAGAGGTGGATCAACTGATATTGGGCCTGAATAAGGCCGTGGAGATGTTTGGCTAATGGATTTACGAGAGCTTTATCAGGACCTGATTGTTGATCACAACAAGCGGCCGAGAAATTTCGGCAAGCTCGATGATGCGACCTATTTCGCCGAGGGCTTTAATCCTCTGTGTGGAGACCAACTGACTGTTTATCTTTATGTTGACGCAGAGCGGGTCACTAAAGTTCAGTTTGAAGGCGAAGGCTGTGCAATCTCGACCGCCTCAGCGTCGATGATGACCGAAATTTTGACCGGTAAAACCATTGCCGAAGCCGACGCGCTATTTGAATTATTTCACCAGGTACTGATTGGTGAGAAAGAGCTCGATGATGACACCACGAGCAAGCTCGGCAAATTGGCGGTATTGACCGGGGTGCGGGCCTATCCATCACGGGTGAAGTGCGCAACGCTGGCCTGGCATACCTGTCAGGGTGCGCTGCATAAGAAGCAGGAAGCTATTAGTACAGAGTAGTCGGCAAGATATGAGCCAGTTACGACTGAAATCACGACAATAAACTCGTTAAGCGGTAGGGAATAGAAACATGGAACAGCGCGAAAAAATCGTTTTAACTCGGGACTGTAAGGCAATCTTCGTTCCGCTAGGTCTTCGGGTGAATGCAAAAAAGGGGCGTGAGGTTGAGATTCTGCAGGAACTCGGTGGCTCTTTTACGGTGTTGTTGGATGGACAGATGGCGCGCATAGATGCGGCCGACGCCGATGTTCTTGGACGGGAGCGCGAGCCACTGCCCGTAGAGCTGTTTGAAGGAAAATTAACCCGCGAAAAAACCGAAGAGTTCTGCTGGGCCCATATGGGCACCGTTTTCGACCCAGAGATACCGGTCAACGTGGTTGAGCTGGGACTGATTTATGAATTCGAGCTATCCGGCGCTAATGACCAATACCGTGCTGACGTAAAAATGACCCTGACCGCCCCAGGCTGTGGCATGGGAGATGTGCTGGTTGAGGACGTCAAATATAAGCTGGAGATGATTCCGGGTGTGGTTGCGGCCAACGTAGAGCTGGTGCTTGACCCGCCCTGGGGTATGGAGATGATGTCCGAGGCAGCACGGTTGCAGACCGGCATGATGTGAGGGGTCCGTTTATCGCCTCAGGGGGCAGCAGGCTAAAGTTTAAAGAGTTTTTTATTGGCCTATATCAACCAAGATGATTTCGTCTCCTTCCTGCTTAAAGCTTGTGTAGTAGCTTCCGATACCCTTTAGGAGCCGGTCCAGGGAGGACAGGCCGTCATTCTGGGAAGTGGAAGTTAATGAGAATAAACGAGCCGAACACGGGTCGCCAGCAGGTGTTTGATAAAAATCAGAACATCCTCTCGATTACCGATGCGCATGGAGTTATTCGGTACGTCAATGAAGATTTTCTTGATATTTCCGGCTATAGCAGTGACGAGTTAGTTGGTGAGAATCACAATATTATTCGTCATCCGGAGATGCCACCGGCCGCGTTTGAAATGTTGTGGAGCACTATAAAAGAGAACCAGCCATGGAAGGGCATTGTTAAAAATCGCTGTAAAAATGGTGATTTTTATTGGGTGGATGCCTTTGTTATTCCGATTTTAAAAAATGGTGTCATGGAAGATGCGCAGTCTGTTCGGGTAAAACCAGAAGCGGCCGACGTTGCCCGGGCTGAGTCTCTTTACGGTGATCTTAATGCGGGTAAATCACCCCGTTTTTTAACCAAAAAGCCGCTATCACTGGTTGTTCGCCTTGGGCTGCTGGCAATTGTTAGTGTCCTGCTGGGCAGTGTTATCGCCGGTTTTCTGTTTGGCGGTTCTCTGCTGGTATCAGCCCTGGTCTCGGTGATGATTCTAATGGCCGGTATCGCTATTTTATTAGCGCCGCTAAACGCCGCATTGGCTGCTGCTCGCGAGGTTACTGCCGACCCAGTAGCAATGCATGTCTATACCGGTCGTAACGACGAAGCGGGTCAGTTTAGTCTGGCCATCAAAATGCTCAAATCAGAAATTACGGCGATTACAGGCCGGGTTAAAGATGATGCGCAGACCTTGGGTAAACATAACCGGCAGCTAAAATCAT
>JAHRWJ010000112.1 GCA_019090185.1 Immundisolibacteraceae bacterium | reverse complement strand
GATTTAAAATGCTCGTCACCCTGGTTGATGATGATAAAACCGAGGGGATATTGGCCACCGGTAGGGAGTATGGGGCCAAGGGGGCTACGGTCATTAACAATGCCCGTGGTGAAGGGATAAAGCGAAAATCAACTTTTTTTGGTCTTTCTCTGGATGCTCGCCGCGATGTGATTTTAATGTTGGTCGAAGAGCATCTGGCCCGCGGCGTGCTGGAACATATCGCCGAAGCGGGTGAGTTTGACACCAAGCCCGGAACCGGAATTGCTTTTCAGATTGATGTTGAAGATGCGGTGGGCGTGGTTCACCAGATGGAAGAGTTAACAGCGGTGGTGGGGGACAAAATATGAATGATCGCAAAGTGATAACCGTACGCGAAGTGATGAGCAGTGATGTGCACTGGATCGATAGCATGCGCACCGTGGCTGAGGCGTTACGGGAAATGCTGGATGTGAAAACCTCGGTGCTGATGGTCAAAAAATCTCATGACTATGATGAATGGGGCATGATTTTGGTGTCCCATATCGCCCGGCAGGTGCTCTCTAAAGAGCGCTCACCGGAACGTATCAATGTCTATGAAATCATGCAGAAGCCGGTGATTAAGGTCGAATCTGAGATGGACATCCGGTATTGCGCAGCGCTGTTTTCTAACCATTCGCTAACACGGGCGCCGGTTGTGGAAAATGACGAAGTGATTGGCATGGTTAGTCCGGTCAACCTGGTGCTAGATGGGCTTGGGTCGTTGGTGTAATGCGCATCTGAGCCCTTTGGGGGCTCTCAATGGCAGTTCTGTTTGTCGACTGATTCAGGTCAGTTAACCGGTTGATTAAGGTTTGATTTGGCCAATTTTCAACCGGGTAGAGTTGATTCGGCTCTGGTTTACCCCATCTAGTGGGGTAGATTGCCAGGTTTTAATTAGAGGCGATTATTAATAGCCAACAGGAGCCGGCTAATGCGCATGGAAAAACTGACCAGCCAATTTCAAAACGCCCTGGGCGATGCCCAGAGCCTGGCGCTTGGGCGAGATCATCAGTTCATAGAACCGCTTCACTTATTGATTGCCCTGATCGATCAACAGGGCGGTGCGGTGCGGCCATTGCTGCTGCATGCCGAGGTCGGCGTCGACCGACTTCGCAGTGAACTCGGTAAGCAGCTGGAAACCATGGCCACCATCGCCGATGCCGGTGGAGATGTGCAAATATCCCAATCCTTAGCTCGCTGTCTGAATCTGGCAGATAGATTTGCCCAGCAACGCGGTGATGACTATATCGCCACAGAATTGTTTTTGTTAGCCGTTTTGCAAGACAGTGGCGCAGTTGGGCAGTTGCTTCAACAGTCTGGTGCGACTGAGGCAGGTCTTAGCGCGGCAATTAATGCGCTTCGGGGTGGCGAAAAGGTGACCAGTGAATCTGCTGAAGAGTCGCGCCAGGCACTGGATAAATACACGCTGGATTTAACCGAACGAGCCCGTCAGGGCAAGCTCGACCCGGTGATTGGTCGGGATGAGGAAATTCGTCGAACGATTCAGGTACTGCAGCGGCGAACCAAAAATAACCCGGTGTTAATTGGTGAGCCCGGCGTCGGTAAAACCGCTATCGTAGAAGGTCTGGCACAGCGTATTGTGGATGGCGAAGTACCTGAGGGATTGAAGAATAAACTAGTGCTCTCACTGGACATGGCTGCGTTGATTGCCGGTGCAAAATTTCGCGGAGAATTTGAAGAGCGGCTCAAAGCCGTGCTCAGCGAGCTAGCTAAGCAGGAAGGCCGAGTCATTCTGTTCATCGATGAAATCCATACGATGGTTGGTGCGGGCAAGGGCGAAGGCTCGATGGACGCCGGTAATATGCTTAAACCCGCGCTAGCGCGGGGCGAACTGCATTGTGTTGGTGCCACCACGCTGGATGAGCATCGTCAGTACATCGAAAAAGATGCCGCCCTGGAACGCCGTTTTCAAAAAGTGATGGTCGAAGAACCCAGTGTCGAAGATACCATTGCTATCTTGCGTGGCTTAAAAGAGCGTTATGAGTTGCATCATGGCATTACCATTACCGACCCGGCAACCGTAGCGGCGGCGACCCTGTCGAATCGATATATCAGTGATCGACAGCTACCGGATAAAGCGATCGATCTGATTGATGAAGCCGGTTCTAAACTGCGGATGGAAATTGACTCGAAACCAGAGGTTATGGATCGGCTCGATCGGCGGTTGGTGCAGTTGAGAATGGAGCAGCTAGCGCTAAAAAAAGAGAGCGATGCAGCTTCTAAAAAGCGTTTATCTGACCTGATGGTTGAAATTGACCAGCTCACCCGAGAATACGCAGACCTTGAAGAAATCTGGAAGGCTGAGAAAAGTGCTCTCGAAGGTTCCTCGTCAGTCAAAGAAGAGATTGAACAGCAGCGTCTTGAATTGGAGAATGCTCGTCGAGCCGGTGACCTGGAGCGGATGTCCGAAATTCAGTACGGAAAAATTCCCGCACTAGAGGCAAAACTTAGTCAGGTTCAGGAGACCGAAGGTCAGGAGAACCAGCTATTACATGGAGAGGTGACAGAGGCCGCTATTGCCGAAGTTGTTTCTCGCTGGACCGGCATTCCGGTGGCCAAGATGCTCGAAGGTGAACGCGACAAACTGCTCAAAATCGAAGAGG
>JAHRWJ010000111.1 GCA_019090185.1 Immundisolibacteraceae bacterium | reverse complement strand
GGTGACTCACCGCTGGTGAAACGCCAGATACGATGTTCCAGCTCTTTGCGGCTATTCATATAGATAATCGAGACCTCGGCCTCGGGGTCGGAGGTGAGTTCATTTTCGTTGACCCAGGAGGGGGCCCAATAGACCATCTCCTCGGTGTAAAGCTCTAGCCATTGCTGCCAGCGGCCCTGGTCGACCATGGCGGCTTCGCTATAAATAAACTGTTCTACTTCTGCCTGCAATGTTGCCCTTTCGGTGGTCATGCTCATCATTTCTAAGCCCATCCTTGTGATCGTCTGGTTGATTTCTGTTGTGAAAATTTAGGACATTTCTCGCTGCTGTCCCGCCTCCATCAACCTGATCCAGGCTTGGTATTGACGCACCGAACCGCCTTCCCAACCAACTGCGCCGCCGTGCTTGGCATCGTGAACACCAACCTCATTAGCCCGCCGATCAGAACCATCAAATTCCGTATGGAGACCAAAGGAGGCGTCACTCCAGGGGGCCGCGGCGGCACTGGCACCTATCTGACACTGCTCGAATTCGTGGTTATCATCTGGACCACCGAGCCCGGCAATCGAGAAGAAGTCCATAAACTGGCGCATTCGTTTTATTCTCAGCTCTCGGGGCTCATCCTTTGGAGCAATACACCAGTAACTCACCTCGGTTTTATCCACCCCAAGTGGGCGAACATACCGAATCAGTGACGCAAGCTGATCCATTACAAACATATTTGGGTAAATGGCCACCTGACGCAGTTTGGAACTCATCCAACGGGCCCGTTCTTCGCCGTGGCGCTCAACAAATTCCTCATGGCGGGCATAAGCCGGCCGGTCTTGCGGATTCGGCAGGTCTGATTGAATTAGGGTGTGACCATTTTGCATGGCGTAAGTAGCACCAACCGTATCTTTATCATTGAGCTCATCGATACGAATCATTTTTTCGGCTTTGAGCGTGCCCTTGCTGAGCTCTTCGCTACGTTTACCAATAATTGAAATCAGGGTTTTATGGACCGACGCCAGGTGCAGGCCATCGCCCCCGCCGTTTTCAATTAGCAGTTTCCAGTTGCCCCGATAAATGCAGGTGTTGGTGCCGCGAATCACCTCGATACCGGCATCGGTTTGATCGTTAAGCATGTCGATCACTTCAGTCACGTCACCCAGGTGCTCCTTCAGTGTCGGCACGTCGGGATTGAGACTGCCAAACACGAACCCACCATGAACATCCACCCTGGCAATTGAGGTCAGGTTATGGCTGGAAGGGTCGTGGCCGCTGGGATAGCCCTCTTCGAGTCGAGGCATGTATTCCAGATTACCGTCTAGATCAAAACACCAGTCGTGGTAAGAGCAGGCAAAACCACTGGATTTATTACCGGTTTGGGTTCGGCACAGCGTTGTACCCTTGTGAGAGCAAGCATTTAAAAAGCCATTAACCTTGCCATCTTTGTTACGCACCACGATTACCGGTTGACGGCCCATGGTGGTGGTGAAGAAATCGCCGGTGTTAGGTATCTGGCTCTCGTGGCAGAGATAAATCCAGTTACCTTCGAAGATATAGCGCATTTCCATGTCGAAAATTTCTGGACTGGTCAACGCCACCCGCTTGATGCGCGCTTCGCTGGTATCCCGGTTGTATTCGACAAATGAACTAAAATCAATTGGTCCGGAATCACCGGTGGTTAAGGTTTCAATCTTCATATCTGTCTCTCCTCTTAAATAACTGCTCAGAATTATTCATTACCACCTCTCCCGAGTCAGCTAGTTAGCTCTTTTTCAAAAGAACCGCTCTATCCTGGGACTGATCCTATCAAACAGAACCGGGTCACCACAGTCAAACCTGGTTCAATCTCGGCCCGACTGTTCAGCTCTGAGCAACAATGGTGCTATGGTCAACCTTAGAGAGTCTGCCAACAGAGACCGAACAAACCAGAGGAGCGCCAACCCATGAACAAAGTTGCCGATACCAATATCCCGCTTAAAAACTGCAGCATCGAAGAGTGGCAAATCCGCAAAGAGCTCGCAGCTGCCTATCGTCTGGTGCATAACAAGGGCTGGACTTCATTGATTTTTAACCACATTACCGCCCGAGTGCCCGGTGACGAAGAACATTTCCTCATCAACAATTTTGGCCTGCGTTATGACGAAATCACCGCTTCTAACCTGGTTAAAGTAGACCTGCAAGGTAATGTTATTAATGGCGATGGTAGCGAGAAAATCAATCAGGCTGGCTATGTGATTCACAGCGCCATTCATGGCGCCCGCGATGACGTAATCTGCGCCCTGCACACCCATGGCCCGGCATCGGTAGCCGTCTCCTGTCTCGAACAAGGATTCATGTTTATCAATCAGGACTCGATGCAGTTCTCGGGCAAGATTGCCTATCATGACTTCGAGGGCATCGCCATTGACGAGGGCGAGAAAGCCAGGCTGGTAGCCGACCTGGGCGATAAATCGACCCTGATCCTAAGAAACCATGGAGCACTCACCGTGGGACGCTCAATCGGAGAGGCCTTCGTGATGATGTGGCTACTCGAACACGCCTCCAAAATTCAACTATCGGTGCTGGCCAGTGGCGCCAAAATCAATGCGCTGGAGAGTGGTCAACTCAAGGCGATTGCCGCCGAAGTGCCTAATCAGCAGATGACCATCACCCCGGATGGTATCGGCAAACTTCCATTTGAGGCGCTGATTCGGGAGGTCGAAATCACCGACCCGGATTATTGCAGCTGACCCTTAAAGTTCCTGTTTTCAAGCCATCACCGACTGCCCGTTTAGGCTTTATAGTGCCCGGCCGCCGCCAGTTTTTTAAACTGGTGCGCGATGAAACTACACTGTCAGGATAGGCCGCAATGCGCCCCTGAAATTCCGGGTTGGTGAAGGCCGCACGAAAACTCTCCAGGCTCTCCCATATCATGTAATTCATACAGCGGGTGAGACCCATTCGACGCGCTATCTGGGCGACCGTCAGGGTGCGGCCCGACAGATGAATTACCCCCATTACCTGCCATCGCGCGCTGGTCAGGTCAAAGGGCTGGGCCAGTCGGTTTTCGGCAGCCAACAGCATTCCGTTGAGCCGGAAAACCTCCAGTGCCATCTCAGTAAGGAATTTTCCTTCTAATTCTCACTTACTCATAGACAGCATAATTTCATATCGACAATACTCAGAAAAACCAACTCTTCAACTGGTTAGATAAGAATATAGATCCCTCTCTATTCAGGCATAATCGCTGACGTTAAATCCTGAGGAGGAAGAGACGATGCCCTACGCTGATTTACGCCAGTTCATGGCGCGACTGGACGCTGCCGGTGAGCTGCTCACCATTGACGCCCCGGTCGACCCGGACGAAGAACTCGGCGCCATTTGCCGAGACAACCTCGACGAACAAGGCCCAGCACTGCTGTTTACCAATGTCATTGGCCACCGTGGATCGGTACTCACCGATATGCTTGGCACCCGACAGCGGGTAGCAATGGCCATGGAGATTGATGAACCGGAACTGATTGAATCCTACATCGAACGCATTCGTCGCTCGCCAATGACTGAACTGCCACTGGTCGACGACGCGGTTTGTAAACAGATCGTGCTGCCCGGCAATGATTTCAACCTGCAAAGTCTGGTGCCGCCAATCATCGCCAACAAGCAGGACAGCGGCGCCTTTATCAACTACGGCCTGGTGATCGTCAAAGACCCGGAGACCGGACGTCGCAACATGTCGATCAATCGAATGATGCTCAAAGGCGACAACCACACCGGCATCTGGTCAAACCCGCCGGCCCATTGCGGGGTGATCCGAAAAAAATATGAAGCGCTAGGCAAGCCGATGGAAATTGCCGTCGCTATTGGTGCCGATCCGATGCTCTATATCGCTTCTCAAGTCCCCGGGCTGAATTTGGGCGATGACGAAATTGAGCTGGCCAGCGCCATGCGGGGCGAACCTATTGAACTGGTTAAATGCGACACCCTTGATCTCGAAGTACCCGCAAACTGCGAAATCGTGCTGGAAGGCATTATCCCCCCAGGAGAATTGGAAACCGAAGGCCAATACGGTGAATATCCGGGCTATTACAGCAAGGTAGAGCAGCAGCCGGTGGTCAACTTTCACCACGCTACCAGCAGGCGTGATCCGCTTTATTTATTTAGCTACCTGGGCACACCGCCGACCGAAACCCACATGCTCGGTCAACTCGCCGGTGAGGCCGGTTTCCTGGTAAAACTGCGCAACGACGTGGCACCCACTGTAAAGGAGGTCTACTACCCTCCCGACATGATGACAGTGATCGTCTGCTTGAAAAAAACCTTCGAAGAGCAGGCCAAACATGTCATCTACTATCTGTGGACTAACCGGGTGGTCAAAACCGTGATCGTGGTTGACGAGGATATTAATCCTCGTGACGCGGAGCAGGTCTACTGGGCCATCGGCACCCGCTCAGATCCGGAGCGAGATGTGATCACCGGTGACGGTTATTGCACCACCGGACCGTCGCCGGAGAAATACGGCTCGCCGACCTGGAAAAAAATGGGTATTGACGCTACCGAACCGCTAACAGGCTATCCAGATGTGGTCCGCCCAACTGACGAGATGATGAAACGCGTTCGCGGTCGCCGCGCTGAACTGCGTAAATCTAGCGCAACCAAGCTGCGCACCGGCACCCGCTGAACCATGGCACTAGATTAACCCCAAAGAAAAGGCAAAAAACAAACACCAAATTTCATCTTAAATGAGGAGAATAATCATGAGCGATTACACTGATAAAGTTGTATTGGTCACCGCCGCCGGCGCCGGAATTGGCCGGGAGTGCGCTCTCGAATTCGGCCGGCGTGGAGCCTACGTGGTGGTTGGCGAACTCGATGAATCCCTCGCCATTCAGACCGCCGCCGATATTGTTGAAACCGGTGGCCGTGCAGTCGCCACAAAAATGGATGCCACTGATGTGGCCGACATTAAAACAGCCCTGGCGCTGGCAGAATCTACCTTTGGCGGGCTCGACGTGCTGGTTAACGTCTGTGGCGGTACCCGCTATTTCGGTACGGTTGAAGAGGCGACCGAAGAGGAATGGAACATCACCATCGACACCAACCTCAACACCGTATATCGCTGCTCAAAATATGCCATACCGATGCTTCGCAAACGTGGTGGCGGGGTGATTATCAACACCTCATCGGTCGCTGGCGTCTTACCCGGTAGTAGCAATGCGGCCTACGCCGCCGCCAAGGGGGCGATCAACACCCTGTCGCGGGCCATGGCCCTGGATTGTGCCGCCGACAACATCAGAGTGAATGCGATCATGCCAGGCATGATGCTATCGCCACGAATCATGGGCTGGATAGAAAACAATCCTGGCTTCGAAAACATGGGCGAAGAGTTTTGCGTATTAGGCCGTGCCGGCCAACCAGCAGAAGCGGCGAAATTGATCGCCTTTCTAGCCTCTGACGACGCCGCCTATATCACCGGTGCACTGGTACCGATCGACGGTGGTTATGCAGCGGGTAAGCAGGCTGATCTAATGGATAAAGGTCACACCTGATAGCGCTGAGCGATGGGGGTTGATCTTTTTTAACATCGATAGCAACGAACCTGCGCGGCCTTTAGGCAGCCGCGCAGATTCGATTGGGTGCCATCGAAACGGTAGGTTTACGACTTATGAGTCAGTAAAAACGCACTAACCGCACCAGCGAAATCAGCTGGATATTCGATCATCGCCCAGTGGCCACAGTGGGGCACGATGTAACCCCATGAGTGCTCGATTAATTCCAGAAACCGGTGGGCGCTGGTCAGTGGCACTACCTGATCATCCTTGCCATTGACCACCAGAGTCTTCTGCTTAACCTGGGCGATAAAGTCCTCTTCATAGTAGAGGCCTCCCTGGCCGCGCACCCAATTCATAGTGGCGTCGTAGGAGATTTTGTTGGTCGGGTCAACCGAGTTGCCGTGACGATAGTCGATCATCTCCTGGGTGATCTCGAAGTCGTCATTGGTGAGCACTTCGATCAGCCGAATCATGCCCTCTTTGGTGTAGTCGTAACCGAGTACCGGCCCCAGCGCTTCGTTGATTTCAGTGTTTAAGCCGGCGCTTCCCATCAGCACCAGCTTGTCGCACAGATCAGGGTGTTCAATTGCCACGCCCATGGCGGTAGCGCCACCCATGGAGTTACCCACCAGGTTGGCTTTCTCAAACCCCATCGCCTTAATGAAGCCAGCAATGTGGTCGTAGCGGGCTTTTTGCGAATAATCGCAATCAGCCGGATCGGGGCTGTCGGTTTGACCAAAGCCGAGCATATCGACGGCAATGGTGCGAAAGTTTTTAGAGAACAGCGGCAGACTGGTAAACCAGTTGCCGTAGCCGTTGGCTCCGGCACCGCCGCCGTGGATCAAAATCAGCGGTTCGCCTTCACCGGCCTCGATGTAGCAGGTTTTAACGCCGTCCACATCAATGAACTGCTTGGGATATTTAGCTTCGTTAATCGCATTCATCTTTATAAGTGCTCCTTGATAAACCAATAATAATTATAAAAGCGCCGGGTAGAAACCAGCGCTCACCCTCTCCTGCCAAACCCTGACGTAACACGGTTAAATCAGAGTTTTTCTACAACCTTCGCTGCGCCTGTTTTAGGTGGCCGCTGAATACCGCGACCATGATCACTGGCCAGTTTTCGCCAGGCGATCAGGTTGTGATCGGCCTCAAACAGCTGCTCTTCGAGCCAGCCACGGTCATCATCGTAAAAGCTCTGGGATGCTTCCCGGGCCCAGATGTCATCATCATTGAAACCGCGCAGTGCTAATGGCTCGTGCAGCGAGGTGAACTCTTCCCGGTAACGCTGGACCTGCTCCGGTTGGGTGACTCCCGCCTTACTTAGCACTTGAAAATACATATGCCGTCGCTCGTCGATCGGCACATAAAATTCCACCTGGGTAATATCCGGCTCGGGGTGATTCTCCACGGTGAGAATACCGGGCAGCCAGAGTGAGATGCGAAAAATGGTTTGATGCGCCCCATCGGGACGATGACTACTCAGCGCAGGCTTGCCGTCAATCTCTGCCGCAAACACTGGCTGGTAGTTACCCATCAGCGGATCGACTACCCCTTTAGGGGCATCGTCCCTGTCATGGATATCCAGTTCTAGTCCTGGCAGCGTAGCAAAACCCAATGGAATCGGCGCGTCGCGGGCGGTGATGTAGGTCGAATCTTTGTGGATGAATATGTGCGTGGTATCAAAGCCATTCTCGGCACCTAGCCGCCAGTTTGAACCGATTTCGCGGCGAATCCCCAGTGCGTAACGATCTTCATCCAGAAAGCCCGGCGGTAGATCTAGCGCCAACGCCGGTGGCTTGTCCCCTTCTGCCACGTCACCGAGAAAAACAAACACCAGCCCCTTGGCTTCTTCTACCGGATAGGTCTGCAGCGCCCGGTTGCCGATCATTTTGCTGTTCGGGTCGGTAAGAATGTCGCAGAGGTTGCCGTCTTTAAAATCGTAGGTCCAGCCGTGATACCAGCAGGTGATGGTCGCCTTGCTGTAGCACTCGATTTTCTCTGAAAGCGGCACTCCCCGATGCAGGCAGGTGTCGGCCATGCAATAGGCTTTACCATCGATGCGGTTGATCAGCAGCTTCTCGCCACCGAGCTGAAATGGCGACGGTTTGCCCTCTTCAAGTTCGTCACTAAACCGCACCGGGTACCAGTGGTTGCGAAACCCTAGTTTCGCATCAACATAACCGCCCCAACTTTTTAACTGGGCCACCACCGCCGGATCGACGATCGGGTTTTTAGCGTCACTTACATCATTCACAGGTCCCACTCCATTTATCTGTTTTATCTATAGCGACTAAGATTTAGCTACAGGTGGTAAAGGTCCAGCGCTGTTTGAGTCTGGTCATTAATCAAAATCGAACGCCGCCGGGCAATACGCCACTGGCCATCCTCTAACCGTAAGGTGTAATAACTGCGACCAGCGGTTTGGGTCATCTCTTTAAAACGGTAAGCCCCCACCTGCCAGTGGCTACGCAGCTCTGCTTCTGTTTCGCTCATGGCCTGCAAGGTGACCGTACCCACCAGATGACTAGTACGCGGCAACGGAATCGCCGCCGGCGCAGTGCCGCTGGTAAAGCGCCAGAGCCGATCCTCGATCATCGCCTTGCTATCCATGTAGATCAGCGATACATCCCGCTCGGGATCATTCGCCAGTTCATGCTCACCCTGCCACGCCTGCACCCAGTAGACACAGTCATCAGTGAACAGGTTGGCCCAGT
>JAHRWJ010000110.1 GCA_019090185.1 Immundisolibacteraceae bacterium | reverse complement strand
ATATAACTGGAGCAGTTTGCTTGTTTGGTTTTCGTATTAACAAGGCAAAACTGCGTCACCTGTGCAGGGCGCGGATTTATACCAGATTCCGCAAGCCATGGGTAGTGTTGGTCTGGTTGTTTTTCATTGCCTTCAACATAAAGGAGTTAAATCATGCCTCTTTGAGCCAGAGAGGTGCAGCTTTCGTCGCCGACAATGATGTGGTCAAGCACCACCACATCAATGAGTTCCAGGGCCTGTTTAAGACGCTCGGTGATCTGGCGGTCGGCGTTGCTGGGTTCGGCAATACCCGATGGGTGGTTGTGGCAGAGAATGGTTGCAGCGGCGTTGTGTCGCAGGGCTGCGCGGACCACTTCACGGGAATAGACACTGGCGCCATTGATAGTTCCAAAAAACAGTTCTTCAAATTGAATCAGGCGGTGGCGGTTATCCAGCCAGAGGCAGGCAAATACCTCCTGATGATGATCCCGCAGGCGGGAACGTAGGTAGTTTTCGGTCTGTTCTGGTGAACTAAAAGCCTCGCCGCGCTGCACGTTTTCACTGGCATAACGTAAGCCGAGTTCGGCAACCGCTTTGAATTGGGCAAACTTGACCGGACCGAAACCGCGAATATTGGTGAGCTGCTGCTGGTCGGCATTTAATAATTGCCGCAAACTGCCAAATTCCTGCAACAGCTCGCGAGCCAGTTCGACCGCGTTTTTACCCGGAATCCCGGTGCGCAGGGTGATGGCTAACAGTTCGGCGTCTGATAGTTTTCTGGCGCCCTGGCTCATTAATCGCTCTCGGGGCCGTTCATCTGTTTGCCATTGGTGAATCGCCATGGCTACTCCCAGGTTGGGTGATCGTTGTTATGTCGACGTTTTTTGTTAATAGTCAGGGCACTGATGATGGCGGGTTCCAGGATGTCCATTGGGAAATCTATTCAGATAAGGCCGCTAGTCAGCAAGTACACTGGCACCCATTATGGGCAGACTCAGCAATCAAAAAGTAAATTATTTCGTTAGCGGTGGGCCTGCTGCATATCAATGTGTTGAAATTATCGCCACGTTGCAGGCCGAAGGCGCAGAGGTTGATGTGCAGATGGCACCCGGTGCTGAGCAGTGGATTCCACGAGCTTTTATTAAGCAGTTGCTCCTCGGAGCTGCGTCACTGGTTTCAACTCAACCGATGTTAATGGTCGGAGCGTTAACGGTTGTTCAGATCGACCATGAACTGCCTGAGGTAGATATTGCATGGGTTAGCGCTATTGCCAGCAACATCGAGTCTGCTGGCGTGCAGCAGGTGATTTGGCTTGCTGGAACTGCTGCGGCCTCACGGTTTCCTGTTGTCGAGCGCACCGGTGAATGGGTTGTTAGTGACCAAAGTTATTCCGGTCTGCCTCGGGTGGATATCGATAGTGTGGTTGCGGGGTTAGAAAAATTAAGTCAGCCACCGCTGCTGGCGGGTAAACGTGTGATGGTGACCGCTGGGCCGACCCTGGAGGATATCGATCCGGTTCGGTTTATTGGTAATCGCAGCTCGGGAAAAATGGGTTTTGCGGTGGCCGCCGCCGCCTGGCGGGCAGGTGCGGAAGTAGAACTGATTGCAGGCCCGGTGGCATTACCGGCACCGTTTGGTGTTAACACCACACGGGTGCGATCGGCGCGGGATATGCTGGCGGCGGTAGAGTCGATGGTTGATCAGACCGATATCTATATTAGTGTTGCCGCAGTGGCCGATTACCGGCCCGATATGCAGGTTGACCAGAAAATTAAAAAAGCGGGTGCGGGGCTGGATCTACACCTGGTGCCCAATCCCGATCTGCTGCGAATTGTCGCGGCGGCAGCGAATCCGCCGTTTTGTGTTGGCTTCGCCGCAGAAACTCAACAAATTGAGCGTTATGCTCAGGGCAAACTGGTTGATAAAGGATTGCAGATGATCGCCGCCAATCAGGTAGGCCGTGATAATGGTGGTTTCGAATCCGATAACAATAGCCTGCATCTGTTCTGGCCGGGCGCAGATCAGCGGTTACCCTCGACCAGCAAGCGTGAGCTGGCTTATCAGTTGATTGAGGTGATCGCTCGGCGTTACAGCATGGGGTCTACCGGTTAAAACCAGGGTCAACGCTGATATTAGCCAGATAATTCAAAACGGTTCTTTGTTAACCCGTTCTAATAGTGATGAAAGAGGTGTGATGGTGAGCACGATTCAGTTAAAAATTCTTGATGGTCGGCTGGGGGATGAGTTTGCCATGCCGGCTTACGCCACCGATGGCTCTGCCGGAATCGACCTACGGGCAATGATTCGCGAACCGCTCACGCTGGCTCCGGGCGCTACCGAGTTAATCCCGACCGGTATGGCGGTCTATATTGGCGATCCAACGTTGGCCGCCGTGTTATTGCCACGCTCTGGCCTGGGCCATAAGCAGGGAATTGTGCTGGGTAATCTGGTCGGACTGATCGATTCGGACTATCAGGGCGAGGTGATGGTCTCCTGCTGGAATCGGGGCGACCAATCTTACCTGCTGGAGCCGGGGGCTCGACTGGCGCAAATGGTGTTTGTGCCCGTGCAGCAGGTTGATTTTGAGCTGGTTACCGAGTTTGTCGAAAGCGACCGGGGCACCGGTGGTTTTGGCCACACCGGCAAAGCCTGAAACGGTAACTTATATTTCATGAAGGTAATTTCATTAGCCCGTCTGCCGCTGGTTTTGAGCGTGATTATCGGTTCACTGTTTGTGGTGACCGTGTTGCTGCTTTATGGCCTGGTGGTCAGTGAGCTAACCGATGAAAGGGCGTTACGGATGCAAAACCAGGCCCAGCATCTAGCAGAACAGATCAAAATTAACATTGCCCAGCAGTCGTCAACCCTGCAGCGCTTGTCGGCTTTGGACGAGTTGGTTGATCGGGTGCAAATGCCAGATTCGGTGCAGCGTCAGGCGCTCGAGGATCGACTACAGCTCTATTTTCCAGATGCCTGGCGGTTGCGGTTGATATCGGCAGGGTTTCAACAGACGGAGCCGAATGAAACGCCGCCGATTAGGTATTCTGATCTGGATTTAATTCGCCGTTCTGAGGCGCAGGGTAAAGCACCACCGGCGCTGGCCCACGGCATTGGCACTGAATCGGCGCGGGTAGCGCTGGTGCAGCCGGTGCTTAAGCCGCTGTTACCTGAGCAGTCCGCTGAAGTTGTCGGCCATATGGTGCTGACTTTTCCAGCGACCATGTTGATCGAATTAGTGGCCCAGCTGGATTCAGGAGGCGGTTATATGCAGCTTCAGCAGGCGCGTCAGGAAGGTGAACCACAGGTGTTGGCAGCGAATGGTGATGCCTCTGCCCGGGCAGAGGATACGTTGCGTCTGTTTCCGATTGCCGGTAGTCGTTGGCAGCTGGCTTATTGGCCGTCGCCATCCATGCGTGTCGGCGGTGGGTTCATTGGTCTTGCATTTGCTTCTGCTGCCGGGTTTATAGCGCTCATCGCGACCGGGCTGCTGTTTGTTACCTGCCGTGGGGTCAATGGGGCCATTCTGACCGATCTTGCCACTCTGGTGACCATGGTTCGTGAGGCTAAGTTGGGCAAACTGAAGGCAGATTACCCGGTAAAATCGATTGAACTATTTGGCACCATTCATACGGTTTGCGAAGAGCTTTTTAACTTACGCTCTAAAATGACGCTTGAGGAGTCGAGGGTTAGTTCGACGCCGCTGGACGATACGCCGTCGATCGATCTTGATTTAGATCTGGACTAAACTCCAGTTGGTGAGTGTTTAGTTGAAAAAAGGCCAATGGCTGCACTTTGCGAATGATCTATTCACAGCCAATTGGTTTTAAGATCAATTTACCCGGTAAGAAATAGCGATAATAAATAACAGCAGATTTAAGGGAGTAGATTGTTGATTTCATCCACTATTTTTAGGGCCTATGACATTCGAGGCGTGGTTGACCAGGACCTTACCGAGCAGACCACCCAGTTAATTGGTCAGGCTCTGGCCGGGCAGTTGCGCTCTGTTGGTCTAAAAGAGATGGCGGTGGGTCGAGATGGCCGCTTGTCGGGGCCACGTCTGCAACAGGCGTTGATGGAAGGTTTAATGGCTGGCGGCGTTGATGTGGTTGATGTTGGCCAAGTGCCCACGCCGGTGCTCTATTTTGCCAATCATCTGCTGAGTACTGGTAGTGGCGTGGTTATCACCGGTAGTCATAATCCCCCCGACTATAACGGCCTGAAAATGGTCGTCGGTGGGGTCACTCTGGCTGAATCGGCGATTCAGGCGCTGCTGAGCTCTATTCAGAACAACGATTTGCCAGTTGGGAATGGCAGCTTACGGCAGGAGCAGGTGCTAACCGCCTACATCGATCGGGTTGTTGGTGATATTAAGCTCGGCCGGCGATTAAAAATCGTGGTCGACTGCGGCAATGGGGTGACCGGCGATATTGCTCCTAAGCTGCTTAGGCAGCTGGGCTGCGAGGTGATCGAGCTATTCACCGAAGTAGATGGTACCTTCCCAAATCACCACCCGGACCCGAGCAAACCGGAGAACCTGGTTGATTTGATCGCCGCTGTAGATGCCAATCAGGCTGACCTGGGGCTCGCGTTTGACGGCGATGGTGATCGGGTGGGGGTAATCACCCCCAGCGGTGAGGTGATCTGGCCGGATCGGCTGATGATGATGTTTGCAACCGATCTACTCAAACGCAAACCCGGCGCAACCATTCTGTACGATGTTAAATGCACCCGGCATCTGCCGGATGTGATTGCCCGTGCCGGTGGTAACCCGGTGATGTGCCGCACCGGACACTCGCTGGTAAAGGCTGAATTAAAAGCTCGGCAGGCTGATCTGGCCGGTGAAATGAGTGGCCATATTTTCTTTGGCGAGCGTTGGTATGGGTTTGATGATGGGCTTTATAGTGCGGCCAGGTTACTGGAAATTATCAGTAATGATGAGCGGCCAGTACAGGCGCTGTTTGACGAGCTGCCCGATGCGGTTAATACCCCCGAGCTGCATATCGAGATGTCCGAGGGAGAGCCTCACCGATTGATTCCAGAGCTGATTGAGGCGGCAAATTTTGGTGAAGCCACCGTCTCAACGCTGGACGGTATTCGGGT
>JAHRWJ010000109.1 GCA_019090185.1 Immundisolibacteraceae bacterium | reverse complement strand
CGATCGAAATGATCGAGGGTTCTTTTAATCAAACCCAGGTACAGCCCAACGCCGGTTTGAGTTTCGCTGAAGGGATTCGCACCTTGATGCGTCAGGACCCGGACATCATCATGGTTGGCGAGATTCGTGATGAGGAGACCGCCGATGTAGCGATTCAGGCCGCCCTTACCGGCCATCTGGTGCTCTCCACCATCCATACCAACGATGCCCCATCGAGCATTTCTCGACTGATGGATTTAGGCGCTCCCGCCTATCTATTAGAAGCAACCCTGATCGGTGTACTCGCCCAGCGCCTGGTGCGCACCCTGTGCCCACACTGCAAACAGGAGCAACCAGTGGATCAGCAGCTGTGGAAAAACCTGGTGCGGCCAATCAAGCTCGACCCACCGGAAACTGTTTTCGGGCCCAAAGGCTGTGACGAATGTCGGGGCACCGGTTTTTTAGGCCGGCTAGGCATTTACGAAATGATGACCCTGAACAGCGACATACGGGCTTTGATCAGTAACGATCTAGACATGCGTGCCCTGCAACGAGCAGCCTTACAGGCCGGCATGGTGCCGTTACGAGTTGCCGGTGCCCGTAAAGTCGCCGCCGGCATCACCACCCTCGAAGAAGTGATGCGCGTGGTACCACCACCCCAGGCCGATCCATTGCTGAAGCCGTAACGAAATATAGAACGCTTGCAAATAGTGGTGACCCACAGCCCAAATTCCGATCCGGCTTGGCCATTGCGGTTGTCCTTCATCATAATTAATCACACTATCGACATTCCATACTCGACCTAATCTACTTCCGGCGAGTAACATGAACGAACTAACCGCAATATCGAATTTCTTACAAGGATGCGCTGCCATGGGCAAAATCGAACCGATCAATCAAAACTACCAATTCACCGAGGCGCAGGTTCGCGAGGGCGCGATTAACCTGTTGGTAAACGGCGCAAATGTGACTGAAGGTACCGAAGTGCTGATCCTTAATCAGCCGGGCCTGGTCGAAACAGCAGTTGCTGACATTATTGAAGAAGAAGCCCGCAAACTCGGTGCAACTGTTTACGTGATGTGGGCCGGCAGCGTAAAAGGGCCGGAGCAACTCCCCGGGCCGGCGATGGCCGCGATGCAGCATTGCGAAGTGACTATTTTCAACCACATGCTTGCGGGTCTACTTCGACTGATCCCATTTGATGGTACCGGCTTAAAGCTGCTGAATTTCTGCACCACCTGGGACACCCTCGGCAGCGAATTTGCCCGTGTCCATTACCGGGTGATGATGGAAATGATGCAGTATTTTGGCCCCCTGCTGGCCGCAGAATCGAGTTATCGAATCACCTGCCCGCTAGGCACCGATTATTACGGCGACATTGAGACCAAACCAGCGCCTAAAGCTGACGCAAAAACCGATAGCAAAAAAGATGAGACCGGCGATGGTTTTTCTTTACGCACCTTCCCAATCAGTGTCAGCCCGCCGGTGATGAGTATGACTGCCAACGGCAAATTGGCAATTCGCTGGCTGACGCCGGCCGGTATTCATGAGTTCGACGAACCCGGCATTACCCTGCCCAGCCCGGTGCTAGCCACCATCAAAGATGGCCGCATGGTCGATTTTGAAGGCGCCGACGACGCCATTGCTGAACTCAAACGGTTTGTCGAAGATATTGGTGCACAGACTGATAAAGATGGTTACATCGTTAACTCCTGGCATGCTGGCACCAACCCGCGCTGCTTTGCCCATGTCACCCCTGCTGATAGTCTCGACGCCTGGATGTACATGATTCACGGCAACCCGCGCATCGCCCATTTCCATACCGTGGGTGCACCACCTCCCGGCGAAATGTCGATTCCGGTGGTCGATCCAACCATTACCTTTGGCGACAAGGTGTTCTGGAAAGAGGGCCAATTGGCTATTCTGGATCATCCGGAAGTGCGTCAACGAGTTGCGCAATATCACGACCCGGACGACGCCCTATTTGTTGACACCAATATTGGGGTTTAGCCTGTTCTAACAGGCTAATTCCAGGTGATATTCACCTCTGGCCTGACCTTCATAACTTTTCTAATCTAATCGCTTCAGGATTTATGCAATGAGTAACACCATCTGGTACACCCGCTGCCCGGTACCCACTGCCTCCGGCATTGCCAAACAACACGACGCCTTCACCACCAATTTTGCCGATAGCGACTGGCAGGTGCGTAATATTCGCGAAAGAGGTACCGACGGTACCAGCCTGAACACCCACTTTAGCCATGATCTGGATGATTCTTTCCGTGAGGGCGGCGGCTCTCCACCGGTCTGGGCGCGGGCCAACGGTGCCGACACCTCCCTGCTGGGTGTCTGCTTTATTGAAGAAACACTAGGCATCTTTGTCCGCGATGACGATGACTCGATTCAAAGCGTGCCGGACCTGGTGGGCAAAAGACTTGCCTTGCCAGATTGGCCAGAGCTGATCATGAATTTTTTCCGCTTTGCTGCGCAAAAGGCCTTTGTGTCTGCCCTGCAGCTAGAGGGCATTCCTGAAAGCGAAGCCAATTTCGTTGACGTTATCGAGACCGGTGATCATTTTCAGTTGCTCAACCCAACCTTCACCGATGGCTCTGACCGCACCCTGGTCTCTTATTACCACTGCCAGATGGAGGCCCTGCTCAACGGCGAAGTCGATGCGATTTTTGCCAAGGGTGGTGAAATCGCCGCTATGCAGGCTGAATCTGGCGGCCGACTGCGCATGCTCACCAACCTGATCGACGCCAAACCCATGTGGGCCAAGGTTAACAATGCCACCCCACGGATTTTGACGGTCAGTAACTCGCTGGTGCGTGATAATCCTGAGCAGGTCATTACTTATGCACGTACGCTGCTGCAAGCCGCCAAATGGGCGCAGAAAAACCATGCTGAAGCTGACATTGCCATGGCCGCAGAAACCGGTGTTCAACCAGCAGATATTCACACTTATTACACCCGTGATATCTACGACAAACTGGCCCCAGAACTGAGCGTGAAAATGCTCGACGCGGTAGAAGTATTAAAAACCTTCCTGTTTGAACACGGTTTCATCGATAATAATTTTTCAACCGAAGCGTGGATGGCAAAAGATTTGTTACAGGAAGCTTATCGCCAGGAAGAGATGGAGTGGCGCGAATAGCCGCTCCACTAAAAAGCGTTCCTCAAACTTCTTTCATTAATAAACTGGATAAATCCATGGATCCTAAACAGTTACGCGGCCTGTTCGGTCGTTTCGCCACCGGTGTCACCGTTATTAGCACCCACGACACCCAGGGCAACAACTACGCCATGACCGTGAATTCCTTCAGCTCGGTCTCGCTAGACCCGCCGTTGGTCATGTTCTCCATTATCCGCGAATCGGACACTCTCAAACCGATCCAGGATTCCGGCTGTTTTAGTGTCAGCATACTGGCCGCTGATCAGCAGGATCTATCCAATGCAATGGCCAAAAAGGGCGGCCCGGAGAAAATGAATGGCGTCGCCACTTTCACCGCTGAAACCGGCGCACCCCTGCTAGAGGGCAACATCGGCTGGCTCGACTGCAAGCTCTGGAATACCTACGAAGGTGGCGATCACCTGATCCTGATTGGCGAAGTGGTTGATAGCGGCGCCCCGGATGAGGCCGACCCACTGCTATTTTTTAACGGTAAGTACGCCAGCATTGGCTAAGCTGTCCGGCAGAATTTCGTCAGGTGAGCAGCTGGCAAAGCCCTGCCGAGGCGAAAACCTCGGGCAATTTTACTTTTAGCCAACCCGGGCCAATAGTTACCCAGCATGCTCAGAAGCCTGACTCTTTGACTTCAGTAGTTAGGTTAGATGACCGCTAACCCTACTGTTATGATAAGTCCCACGGCGTTCAAATATGGAGCAAAAAAATGGCTGAGGAAATCACCCTGGAAGAGCTGGCTCGACAACCTGGCGTCATCGGTGCCGCGCGATGGAAAACTTCAGAATACGCGACCAACATGGCCGCCCAACCGGTGCTTACCCAGGCCGCCGGTAGCATCGACCACGAACGCGCAGCCCGATTGATGAATAACGCCGAAGTTGCTGGCATGTCGATGATGGGCATCTCCATGCTCAACAATAGCAGCAACCCGGATGACAGTCGTAATGTTTACCCGGTTGATTCTTATTACGTTAACGGCCAGCACAGCAGCATGATCGCCACCTTCAACCGAGTCGCCGTGCTGCTAGATAACAGCGTTGACTATGAGGTTAGGGAAATCATCGGCCTGATGAACCGGGTTGGTAATTAAGACGGACGATCCCTAGAGCCCGGTGACTCCCGGCTCACCGTCAATAATCACAATTTGTACATCGGCCACATCAGCGCGCAACACCCTGGCGCTGATGTAACTATCCGAGTCATAAAACTGCTGAGCGGCTTCAAAATTGGGAAACTCGACAAGGATGGTGCGCCGCTCTTCGCTGTCACCCTCCAGGGTTTCGGTACGACCACCGCGCACCAGGAATCGCCCACCAAACTCGGCAATGACCCCTGGGGTAAGGGCCATATAGGCTGCGTAAGCTTGCGCATCGCGGACGTTGGCCCGATAGATTAAATATGCCGACATGCTAAATAGTCACTCCTGAATCCGATAGCCAACTCAACTTCGGCGAAGCAGTTGGTACCAGATGGTAATCGCCATAAAAACTAATACTGCCCAGATCAGGGCGATGGCGCCAAACAGATCCGGTGCCTGCATCATCATGCTCATCAACGACTCTTCATAATAGAAAAACCATTGATGGCCTGGCGGAAAAACCACCGTGTGCAGCCAGTAAAACAGGGTCTCGGCACCAAACATCAGCAGCAACGCGACCATCAAACCTATCCCACCCGCCGCCACCGCCAACAGTTTGCGACCGGACAAGATTTCACCTCCGACACGTATCCAGACCGAGCCAACCAGCGCTAACACCATCGCCGCCCACCCCAGCGGACGCAACCGGCTAACCAACCGTGCCACATCATTAAGATGAATTATCTCGGCTTGAGTCAGCAGTAAGCCTATTTTTTGACCATCGATACCGAAATACGCCACCGATTGCAGGCCAGCACCCTGATGGTGAATTGCTTCTACCAGCACGGCGAACAGCCGAACGCGCTCGTCCAGGCTGGTCAAATGGAAGTCCGGGCGTAGCGCATTCAATGGCCCATAGTGGTCAACCGTGGCAGCGATACCAATCAGATCATGTAACCAGCGGTAGCCGAAATCCTGCCAGGCCATTAGCTCCCAGCCAACCGCCAGAGCAGCGATCAACACCAGGCTCAGCAGCAACCCCCAGGCAGTCAAAATAAAAAAATTAATGGTTGGTTGTTTCAAACTGGCGCTTACTCAAAAACTTTCATAGGAAGCAGCAAAGCCCAGGGTCCACACCTGAACCCGCCAATAGCAACCGCCAGCTGATTGAACGACTATTAACCTTGCCGGCCAGTTCGCCGGAGCGGGCGGCCTAGAGTGGCGTGACGTTCTGCGCCTGGGGACCTTTTTCGCCCTCGACAACTTCCATGGTGACCTGCTGGCCATCAATCAGCGTTTTACGACCCTCGCCATTGATCGCGCTGAAATGCACGAACACATCCTTGCCACCGGACTGCTCTATAAAACCGAAGCCCTTACTTTCGTTGAACCACTTAACCGTGCCATCAATTAGATCTGCCATATCGCTTGCCTCGAATTACCGATTACTCGGTAAACCCTCCGTTGAGACTTAATTCGGACAAGCGAGTATCTAGACTAACGCCTGGCTTGTAAAGCAGCCCTGACCAGGGAGCAACTGCAAACCTCTGGTTGCCCAGCGGAAATACCCTTGGGGTAGAAGCAGATGGTTCCTCAGAAAGTTCAGATTTGAGAGCAATAATGCTGGTAATAGTGGGGCTATTGCCTAGTTTTGCACCAACAGTAGGCGCTATGAGGCGGCGAAAAAACTGGATTTTTTAGGCAAGTAGATACGAATTTACCGTTTTTCAGAGGTTCCCTAGTTCAAATCAGCGGCGTACTTTTTCATCAATGCCAGCGGCACAATCTCCAGCGCCCGCTTGTGGGTGCTGGCCAACCGCAGTCGTGGCGCCATGCCGAGCTCTTCGGCCTCCATCCAACGGGCGGCACACAAGCACCAGCTCTGGCCGGGTTTAACACCGGCAAAGCCAAACTCGGGTACCGGGGTCGACAGGTCGTTGCCACGAAACCGGGAATACTCTAGAAACTCAGAGGAAGCTACGATGCAGACGGTATGCGATCCAGCGTCGTGATCCGCTGTGTTGCAACAGCCATCCCGAAAATAGCCGGTCAGCGGGTCCATACTGCAGGGCTCTAACGGTTCACCAAATACATTTAGCGATTCTGCTTTTTCTTCAGGAGCGTTCAACACTTAACCTCCACCGGGGTTAACCAGCACCAATAATGCGTTGTAAATTACCCGCATAAATAGCCTCACGTTCGGCCGGCGGTATCGGCATCGCTTCGATACTTTTTAGGGTATCTGCGGTAAAGCCTTCGCCACCCATGCCATCAAACGGGGTATCGGTGCCGAACAGTAACCGCTCACCACCAAAGAAAGCATAAGCCGCCTGCATGCCAGCAATACTACCCATGAGGGCCGTGTCGTTGTAAAACATGCGGAAATAGTCACTCGGTTTACGCTGCAATTTTTCCCGGGCCTGATCCAGTTCAGGCATGCCCTGGCGGTCATAAACCCACTCCACCCGCTTATCAAAAAACGGCAGCATGGCACCGGCGTGGTGGGTAATAATTTTAATATCGGGATGACGGTCAAACAGACCGTCGAACACCAAACGGGTCATCGCAGCGGTGGTCTCATAGGGCCAACCAAACACCTGCCAGATCCAGTATTTAGAGGCATCTTCACCGGCATAATCGGCCTGGTTGCCACCACGGGCCGGGTGCAGCCAGATAGGCGCATCATGGTCCGCCATCAGCGCAAAAAATTCCCTAAATTCAGGTAAATCCAGGGGCTTACCCTTGGCGCTGGTATAGATCAGCACGCCTTTCATACCGAGCTCGGTGAGGCAACGTTTGGCCTCTACGACCATCGACTGCGGGTTGTTCATCGCCACAATACCAACCGGAATAAACCGGTCTGGCCGCCTGGCTGCCATGGCGGCTATTTCATCGTTGGCCACTCGGGCAAGCTCTGCGGCCAGCTCCGGGGATTCAATCGCCACTTCTAATGGCGGCGAGGAGAGCGTAATAACCTGTTGATCGATCCCCAGGTCATCCATGATCGCGATTCTGGCATCCATATCCGCCAACTCCGGCATGCTCTCCAGCAGACCAGATAGATAATCTGGCCCGGTCATCGCTGCCTTTAATCGCGCATAAAAATTCTGTGGCATCACATGGGTATAACAATCAATTTTCATTACCGTCCCCCCGGTCTTTATATTAGAAGCAGTTTGTTGTGCTGGTTTACTTAACTGGATTGCTTAACTGGTGGACTACTTAACTTGCGTCGAGTATTTCCTGCAACGGTGCTAGCACCTTATCACCAAAATAGTTCATCGAATCAATCACGTGGCCGTGGTCAACACCACCCGCATCGATATTAATGATTAGCCCGTGGGGCTTCACCGCATTGACCAGCTCTTCGAACTTCGGCAACGACTGCTCGGCATTGCCCCAAACCGCCATATAGGTGGGCCACTCTTCGGCCACCATGCGCTGACAGTTCTCTGGCTCGGCCATCATGGTAAAAAACTCACCGATGGGTCCGTAGGCTGGATAGTCCGGGCCCAGTTTGGCGGAAAACTCCACCATATTACGGGCAAACACCTTGAGCTGGCCCGCCAGTGATTCAACCCCTTTACGATTGGCCAACTCCGCGTCTTCAAGTGTTGAGGCATGAATACCAAGCAGGGTCTTGCCGTCACAGCCCCAGAGCCGATTATGTTCTGCCTGGTAAGCTTCCTGAATCACCAGTACGTCATCCATTTTCATGCCCAAATAGCTGGGGAAAATCAAACCAAACCGATTGCGGGCAGCTTCCAGCGCCGACGGCGGGCCACCAATAACGGCGACATAAACTTCCGGGTCTTGCTGCACAAACTTAGGCAGTAGCTCGAAATCATCGGTGTTCCAGAACTTACCTTTCAGGGTATGGCGGCCGGTCTGATCATCCAGAATGGTACGGGCCATGGTGCCAAATTCGGTGAATCGCGCCCGAGATTCGCTCTGATCCAGACCCATACGGTCGTACAACCAGGGGTGGCCGCGGCCTACACCCAGCATGACTCGGCCATCACTGAGGTTATCAATCGCAGCCGCATCTGAAAGCGCCATTGCCGGGTGATGAAACGGCGCAATGGTGATCGCAGTGAGAATCTTAATTTTTTCGGTTAACGGAATCTGCGCCGCAAACAGCGCCAACGGATCAGGAGAAATAGAGAAGGTGCTATCGGCAAAATCGAGGCCGTAGCTCTGGGTGCAGGAAAAGAAATCAAAGCCGAGCTTGTCGCCAAGCACGATCTGCTGACCTAGCTCGCGGTAATACTCACGAACATTACGTGGACCGTTTAACGAAGTTTCTGAAAATAGACCAATCGGACGTGCCATGTTTATCCACTCTGAAAATTAACAAAGGAAGCCCCAGTCACAGTAATACCAAACCAGCTGTATAAAAATACGTGGCAAGCTCGGTCACCGATTCTCCCGGGCGCTAAACAGCCACCGGGCAGGGCAAAGTTTGAACATCCACAGTCGCGGCCAGACAGACTTGAAACCAGTTCAAACCCGGACAGCTTTGCCCTTAAAAACAGGCTCGCGTTCTAAACCAGGACGGCGGTTGCATGAAGCCCACAAAGTGTAGCCCGAGCAATGCAAACTGGAAGGACAATATTTACACAATAACGATCTATTTCAAACGCTTAGCGCTTGATAAATCAGGGCAACCTGTAACAGCTTTCAGTTTTTTCCAGGCCTAATTCGCCAGCTATTCGAGCCGTGGCTGGTTCTGAAAATTCACCATCCAGTTTGG
>JAHRWJ010000108.1 GCA_019090185.1 Immundisolibacteraceae bacterium | reverse complement strand
GGCCAACCGGAATATCAAAGTCGAGCTGATCATAAACTTCATAGGGCTGCTTACGACGCAGATCCCATTCAACTCCGGACCCCCGTAGCATGGGCCCGGTAAATCCAAGTGCTTTGGCACGCTCTGGCGATACCACCGCGATACCAACCGTACGCTGTTTCCAGATACGGTTATCAGTCAACAGCGTTTCATAATCGTCAACACAGGCTGGAAACCGTTTGGCGAAATCCTCAATGAAATCCAGCAGACTGCCACCGCGGGCCTGATTCATCCCGTCGACCTGTTTGGCGTTGTGCCATTTTGAGGTTTCGTACTGAGGCATCTGGTCCGGCAGATCACGGTAAACCCCACCCGGCCGATAATAGGCCGCATGCATACGCGCACCAGAAACCGCTTCGTAAACGTCCATCAAATCTTCACGTTCGCGAAAGCAATATAGGAAAACTGTCATCGCGCCGACATCTAGCGCATGGGTGCCGAGCCACATCAGGTGATTCAGTAGCCGAGTAATCTCATCGAACATTACCCGGATATATTGAGCACGTACCGGCACGTCGACACCGAGCAGTTTCTCGATGGCCATCACGTAGCCATGCTCGTTACACATCATCGACACGTAATCGAGTCGATCCATGTAGGGAATGGTCTGATTGAAGGGCTTGCTCTCGGCAAGCTTTTCGGTGCCGCGATGCAGCAAGCCTATATGAGGGTCAGCCTTTTTGACCACCTCGCCTTCCATCTCTAGCACCAGGCGTAACACCCCATGGGCCGCAGGATGCTGGGGCCCAAAATTCATCGTGTAATTACGAATCTCAGCCACGGTTAATCTCCCGCCGATTCATAACGATGATCATCTCTTACAACCTTGGGAACGGTAATGCGGTTCTGCATATCCACAGGGCGATACACCACCCGCTTCTGCTCTTCGTCGTAGAACATCTCGACATGGCCCACCAACGGAAAATCTTTACGAAACGGATGACCAATAAAGCCGTAGTCAGTGAGAATACGGCGCAGATCAGGATGGCCATTAAAAATAATGCCAAATAGATCAAAAGCTTCGCGCTCAAACCAGGACGCAGCTGGCCAGATATCGACGATAGATTCTAACAATGGCAGCTGCTCAGGCGCAGCCACTCTAAGACGAATTCGACGGTTATGAGTGGTCGACAGCAGATGATAGACAGCGGCTAACTGAGCGGGCCGCACCTCATCATCGGGATCGATATCTTCCGATTCAATGCCAAATTCCGAGTAATCTATCCCGGCCACATCAATGAGCTGATCAAACTGGAAATCAGGCAGGTCACGCAGCTCGGTCATCACTTCGACCAACCGCTCCGGAACCAACTCCAGCGTGAGCTCTCCGACCCGGTTGATCTCCGCACTGATCAAGCGTTCCTGAAAACAGGCAGTAACCTGCTCGAGCAATTTGTTTACGTTTTTATTCATTGGCAGTTTTGGTGATCTCAGCGAGCGATGGTGGTGGTTCGCTTGATCTTATCCTGGAGCTGAATCAGCCCGTAGATCAATGCTTCTGCGGTAGGGGGACATCCGGGCACATAAACATCAACCGGCACAATGCGGTCACAGCCACGCACTACGGAATAAGAATAATGGTAGTAACCACCACCGTTAGCGCAGGAACCCATCGACAGTACCCAGCGCGGCTCAGCCATCTGGTCATAAACTTTACGCAGTGCCGGAGCCATTTTGTTAACCAGGGTACCGGCAACAATCATTAAATCAGCCTGGCGAGGACTGGGCCGGAAAATAATCCCAAACCGATCCAGGTCATATCGCGCCGACGCTGACTCCATCATCTCAACAGCACAACAGGCCAAGCCAAACGACATCGGCCAGAGCGATCCGGTACGCATGTAATTCACCACGGTATCTACGGTGGTCGTTATTACACCCTGCTTTAATACACCTTCAATACCCATAACTGTTGCCTATTCCCACTCGAGGGCGCCTTTGCACCACTCATAAATAAAGCCAATTACCAGCACCCCGAGGAACACCATCATCGCGAAATAGCCGACCCAGCCCACCCCATCCTCACCACCAAGCACCACGGCCCAGGGAAAGAAAAATGCAATTTCCAGATCAAAGATGATGAACAGAATCGCCACCAGGTAATAACGCACGTCAAAGCGCATGCGGGTCTCCTCATAGGCGGGAAATCCACACTCGTAAGCATCATTTTTTTCAGCATTGGGGGCGTGCGGGGCAATAAGACGTCCCATCACTATCGGCGCAATGCCGATGGCAGCGCCGACCAGAATAAACAAACCTATTGGCAGGTATTGTTCCAACATAAAGCAGTTTCCCTTTTAACCAATCCGCAAACTTCATTTAACCTGACTTAACAGGCAGATAAAGCCAATCTCCGCGCGACTCTCTTTAAACAGGAGCCTAAATTATTGGTGCCGATGGCCGGACTCGAACCGGCACGACTTACGTCACTACCCCCTCAAGATAGCGTGTCTACCAATTTCACCACATCGGCGTAACACCCGAAGTTAATCGGGAATCACTGGTAAATCTTGATCCTCAGCGGGCAATTCCATCACAACCGCTGATCCAGAATCATCTACTGCCATGCCAGGTAGGTCATTAATCGAATCTACCTCGGTGACCAACGCCGAATCGACCCGGTCAACCACACTCATCTGCTTAGCATTGCGGGCAGAGAGCCAGCCCAGCGTTAAGCTGGTCATAAAAAACAACAGCGCCAATCCGGTGGTCATGCGGGTAAAGAAAGATCCCGCCCCACGACTACCAAATAGGGTTTGAGATGCGCCACTTCCAAAAGCAGCACCTGCATCAGCACCCTGACCCTGCTGTATTAGCACCAGGCCAACCAGCAACGCAGCAGCGATCACATGAACCGCTAGAACAACTGTTTCTAACATAGCTGTATCCAATTAATCCGCTGCAGCACAGATTGCGCTGAACGAATCTATATCCAAACTGGCGCCACCAATCAGGCCACCATCGACGTCTTCCAACTCAAACAGCTCAGCCGCATTTGCCGGCTTAACGCTGCCACCATACAAAACTCTACACTCAGCACCCAACTCGCCGAGCAGGCCTCGAATAAACCGATGCACCTGCACTACCTGTTGAGGCTCAGCAGTAATGCCTGTGCCTATCGCCCAAACTGGCTCATAAGCAACAACAGCGCCGCTGCGTACAAACCTATCGGCACCACCCAGCCGTTCAAATACAACACTTAACTGGGCTGCTATCACTGCTTCGGTGTCACCGGCCTCACGTTGCTGCGCGGTCTCTCCAACACAAACAATCGGCACAAGCCCAGCCCTCAACGTTGCGGCAACTTTCTCCGCCACCAACGCGTCAGATTCATTAAACAAAGTACGCCGTTCAGAATGACCAACAATCACGTACCGACAACCAATATCAGCCACCATTTCAGCGGCTACTTCACCGGTAAAGGCACCTTGCGCCTCTATGGCCACATCCTGCGCCCCAAGCCCTACCGATGATTTCACCAGTAAATCAACAACATCGGCCAGCAGAACAAACGGCGGGCAAAGCACTACTTCCGCCTGATTAGCCGACAGATTCCGCAGCAGCCCGCCAACTAATTGGATCGCTTGCCGCCGACTACCGTGCATCTTCCAGTTACCGACTACCAGCGGCTGACGCATCTGTTATTTTCCATTTTCAGGTCAGTCAAAGCACCGCGTGCAGGGGCGGCGATATTACCGGTGCAGTGGTGGAAAATCAATCAGAATTGGCCCTGTTTGACCCGGATATTACTTATCCGGCTGCAAATTTAGCGACACCTTTGGTCACTACAGCAGCGAGCTCAGAACCAACAGTTTCGATAGCCTGCCTATCTTCACCCTCGACCATCACCCTGACCACCGGTTCAGTACCTGAAGGCCGGAGTAGAATTCGGCCTTTATCGCCCAACTGCTGCTGCAACTCTTTATTTGCCTGCTGCACCAACTCATCACTTCCGACCTGGTAACCGGTAACTGTCTGTACGTTAATTAGGATCTGCGGCATTTTCACCATTTTTTGCTTTAACTCGTGCAGTGGTTTACCACTATCGAGCATCGCGGAGATCACCTGTAGCGCAGCGACAATGCCATCACCGGTAGTGGTCTTGTCCAAACTGATCAGATGGCCAGAACCTTCGCCGCCCAAACTCCAGCCCTGCTGCTTAAGCATCTGCATGACATAACGATCGCCAACATTTGCTCGCATGAAGGGGATGCCAGCGGTTTTAAAGGCACGCTCTAACCCCAGGTTGGTCATCACTGTGCCAACCACCCCACCGTCGAGAGTATCGAGACGATGGCGCTCGTGGGCAATCACACAGAGCAGTTCATCACCGTCGACCTGCTCACCACGCTCATCGATCATCAGTAGTCGATCGCCATCACCATCCAGGGCGATGCCAATATCAGCACGGTGCAACTTCACTGCGGCCTGCAACGCCGCAGGAGAAGTCGAACCAACACCCGCATTAATATTCAACCCATCCGGCTCAACACCGATGGTAAACACTTCCGCACCCAGCTCACTCAATACCGCTGGCGCAACATGGTAGGTAGCGCCATGGGCACAATCTACAACCAGCCGCAGACCTCGAAGATCAACCCCTCGGGCAAGAGTGCTTTTACAGAATTCAATATAGCGACCTGCCGCATCATTGACCCGCTCAACCTTGCCCAGCTGATCATTAGCAACGGTTTGCATCGGCACGTCAATCTGGCTCTCGATTTCGAGCTCAGCCTGATCGGGAAATTTTTCGCCAGCCGCAGAGAAAAACTTAATACCGTTGTCATAAAACGGATTATGTGAAGCACTGATAACAATGCCGGCCTGGGCGTGAAATGTTCGAGTTAAATAGGCGATCGCCGGCGTCGGCATTGGCCCCAACATCATGATATCGACACCAGCTGCGACTAGCCCGGCCTCTAGCGCCGACTCAAACATATAGCCAGATATCCGCGTGTCTTTACCGATTACTACCTTGCTGCGACCGTTTCGACTGAGCACTTTACCCAGCGCCCAGCCTAATTTAAGAACAAATTCAGGGTTTATCTGCGGATCACCGACCCGGCCACGAATTCCATCAGTACCAAAGTATCGACGACTAGCCATTATTTCTTTCTCCCCAAATTTTTCTCACTGATAGCGGAAACCACCTTCAACGCCTGACAGGTTTCAGCCACATCGTGACAACGAACGATTTGTGCGCCGCGTTCAACCGCCAGAACTGCGGCGGCGACGCTGCCATAAAGCCTCTGCGAAGCCGACACGCCAAGAATTTCACCAATCATACTTTTACGAGACAGCCCTACTAGCAGCGGAAATCCTAACCTGGAAAATTTCCCAAGCTGCGCCAACAACTGCAGATTATGATCAAGGGTTTTGCCGAAGCCGAAACCGGGATCCAACACCAACCGCTGACGATCTATTCCGGCTGCCTCAGTAGCGGCCACCCGGTCGGTCAGAAAATCGCAGATTTCCTGC
>JAHRWJ010000015.1 GCA_019090185.1 Immundisolibacteraceae bacterium | reverse complement strand
GCCCTGGTGAGCAGAGATAGAATGGCGAGGTTTGATCGACAAACCGCAATTTGGGCAGTAAGGTATGGCCCCCCAAAAAGATAGTAGATGGAGTAGTGAGATGAATCCAGATGACCTGAAGAGTTTGATTATTGACCAGCCTGATGAGGGGCTGTTTCAGGTAAGCCGTAAGCTTTTTAATGACGAAGAGCTGTTTGAACTGGAGATGGAGCACATCTTTGAGAGCGGTTGGGTTTATCTCTGTCATGAAAGCCAGGTGGCGGAAAAGAACGATTTTTTTACCACCCATATTGGCCGCCAGCCGGTTGTGGTTACCCGCGGTGAAGATGACTCGATCAACTGTCTGATCAACGCCTGCGCCCATCGTGGTGCAACCCTGTGCCGGGTGCAAAAAGGCAACAAAAAATTCCACGTCTGCTCATACCATGGCTGGACTTATAATTCAGCGGGTAAAAATGTTGATGTTAAAGACCTGGACAGCGGTGGCTACCCGGACCCTTTCCTTAAGGCCAGCCATGACCTGAACGCTATCGCGAAGCTATCTGTTTACAAGGGTTTTGTGTTCGGCTCGCTGAGTGAGGATGTGCCTGAACTAGAAGATTATCTGGCCGAGTCTAAGCAGTTTATAGAGATGATTTCGGCGATGAGCGCTGAGGGTCTGGAGGTGCTTAAGGGCTGCTCTACTTATATTTATGAAGGTAACTGGAAGATGCAGGCAGAAAACGGCATCGACGGTTATCACTTCACCACCATTCACGCTAACTATGTTGGGGTGATCTCGCGGCGCGCTAAGCTCGAAGCTGCCGGTGGTAAGGATGATGTCAAGGTGGCTTACGATGACACCATGATGAAGGGTTTTAGTAGTGGGCATTACGACCTGGAAAACGGTCACGCGGTGATTTGGATTGACTTTCCGAAACCAGAAAACCGTCCGCTGTGGGAGATGAAGGACGAAGTTGAAGAACGGGTTGGTGGTGCGATGGCCGACTGGATGCTCAACCGTCAGCGCAATCTGTTGGTTTATCCCAATGTGCAGTTGATGGAGCAGGCTTCGTCACAAATCCGGGTGTTTCGTCCAATTGCTCATAACCGTACCGAAGTGAAAATTTACTGTATCGGCCCAAAAGATGACACGCCGAGCATGCGTCAGCGGCGCATTCGTCAGTATGAGGATTTCTTTAATGCCACCGGTTTGGCAACACCGGATGATCTGATGGAGTTTGAGCAGTGTCAGCGCGGCTATGAAGGCCGCGAAGTGAAGTGGCAGCAGGGTTATGATCGGGGTATGGCTGATCTGATTGACGGCCCTGATGAGCTTGCCGTTGAACTGGGTTTGAAGCCTTATAGTAGTGGGCCTGACGCCACCCATGAAACGCTCTATCACGGTCAGTATCGGCAGTGGAACAAAATGATGACTGCCGGTGTAAAACGAAACCCGGATAGCGAATAAGTAACCGATAGCAGTCACCCTGGTGGTGGCTGCTATCGACTTAAAGCGTGTTTCTTTGGGGGAGGGGTTTGAATGGATGATTGTCTGTTTTGCAAAATGGTCAGCGGTGAAATTAAGCCTGACCTGGTGTATGAAACCGATCAGGTGATCGCGTTTCGAGATATCAATCCGCAGGCACCGTTGCATGCGTTGGTGATTCCTCGGCAACATATTGCCACCGTGAATGATGCGGTGCCGGCTGATGCAGCGCTGTTGGGCCAGATGGTGTTAGCAGCGCAGCATATTGCCAAGCAGGAAGGCTATGCGAAACCTGGCTATCGTCTGGTGATGAACTGTAATGCCGATGCTGGCCAGACGGTTTTTCATATTCATTTGCATCTGTTGGCAGGTCGTCAGTTAGGCTGGCCACCTGGCTAAACTTAGCGGTATTAGAGACCATAAAAAAGGGGCATTAAATGCCCCTTTTTTTATGGTTTTTGTTGAAGCTTTAGTGGGTGCAGCCCAGGCAGCGAGCGAAGGTCGCTTTAGCCGGATCTGCAACCAGGGCCTTGGCAGCCTGGCCAACATTGTCACCCATAACAGTAAAGGGTAGTGAAGCGACAAAAACCACGGTACCGACCAGGGTGGCTGCCAACTGTACTGGGCGGGCAATGATCAGGTCGGCACCCATCTGTACGCTGGTTGGGTTCTGTTGAGTGGATGAGGCTGCAAAACCAGGTTGGGCAAACAGAGTGGCGCAGAGTGTCATTGTAACGAGGGTGTTTTTCAGTATCCGGTTCATGAGTTACTCCACAAGAAAATTCGTTGGTTGTAAGGTCCAGCAGCAGAAGGTTGCTAGCTTTAGTCAATGTTGTCAGTTTGAAGCCGTCACCCTAGATAGACTAGCCAATTTTGTCAATATTTTTCATTGGTATGGCTCCAGCTTCTACAGCAATTTGTTAAGAGGCTTCTTAAGACAATGACTCGGCGGAAAATCCTGTTTTGCAGCCAGTGATTATCGGTAAATGGTTGTCAATTCAACAATGCGGGCAATTTCACTTGACCCTGTTCCAGGTTGATTGCATCGGTAAGGACCGGGTTGTTACGCCAGCTGTCGGTAGCCAGTTCCCGGGCGAACGGAATGATCGTGCTAGAGAGCGCCTGAGAGGCTGTTCTGGGTACGGCTCCAGGCATATTGTTGACACAAAAATGAGTGATGCCGGCGTGTTGAAAAGTAGGTGATGCGTAGCTGGTTGGTCGGGTGGTTTCACTGCAGCCGCCCTGGTCGACGGCGATATCAATAAACACCGAGCCAGGCCGCATGGCTTTGATCATTTCGCTGGAGATGATCTTTGGGGCCTTTTTGCCCGGTATCAGCACCGCACCAATCAGTAGGTCGGTGGTTTGCAGATGGTTGAGAATTGATTCTGGGTAGGGGTATTCACTGTTGATATTAGCGGCCTGGCGGTGAAACTCCCGGAGCCGGCTGCCGTTGATATCCATGATGGTGACCTGCGCGCCTATTTGGGCTGCGAGCGATGCTGCGCTACCACCGGCGTTGCCGGCGCCAAGTATCAGCACTTTGCCGCGCTCAGCGCCACCAATGCCGCCGAGCATGATGCCGGGGCCGCCGGCCGGGTGGTGCAGCAGTGAGGTGCCGTACTGAACTGCCAGACGGCCGGCAATCTCACTCATCGGTGCCAGAATGGGCAGTTGGCCGTCAGTTGCTAAGGTTTCGAAACCGATGGCGGTGCATCCGCTGTCTAGTAGGGACTGCTGTAGTTCAGGCAGTGCTGCAAGGTGTAAAAAGCAGAACAGCAGGTGATCGGGTTTGAGTAGGGCGAGTTCGTCGGGTTGGGGCTCTTTGACTTTGATAATCAGTTGGGCGTCACCGAACAGGGTTTCTCGGTTAACCAGTGTCGCGCCGATCCGGCGGTAGCTATCGTCGTTATAGCCGCTGAGTAGACCGGCGTTATGTTCGACGAGTAGTTGATGACCATCACGGATTAGCAGTTCGCAGGCTGTCGGTATCAGACCAACCCGGCCTTCCAGAGTTTTGGTTTCAATGGGAATGCCGATTTGCATATTCGCGCTCCGTTATAGGGGGTTGGGCTCCCGTGTGGCCCGCGCCAATAGCAGTGCTATCGACGCCAGTAGTATTAAAACCACTGATAATAAATCAGCGCAGGCTTGCCAGTGGGTACCGTCAGCCGCCAACCAGCCGGTTAATGGTGGCCCGAGTAAAATACCAAGTCCCTGCCCCGACATGCCCAGGCCAATAATGGGTGCGGCCGCTGATGCGGTTTTGGCAAGCTTGGGTGCCTGTATAAAAATGGCTGTTGGGATAATACCCAACACAAAGCCATAGCCACCTAACAGCAGTGTGGCGCTGATACCAGCATCATCGAGGTTGAACAGTCCTTGGGTCAGTACCAATAAAATTAGTGCTGGCACCAAAATAAGTTGCCAGGGCTCGACCCCTCGTTTTGCCAGCCAGCCGCCCAGCAAATTTCCCGGAATAATAAAAATGGGAATGATGGCGACAACTTTTGCGGCCTGTTCTGGGCCTAAACCAAGCTGGTTACTAAAATAGATCGGCATGAAGGTGAAGACGCTGAAGAATTGAAAACTAAAGCAGGCAAAAATAGCCATCAGTAACCAGGGCGCAACGGCTTTTAATGCGGATAGATCGAAATCACCAGGTGATTGGGCCGCGGGGTTTTCGCCGGCTCTACCGGGGCGGGCGGTTTGTATGAGTAGCCAGGCGGCCATGCTCGCCAGTGCGGCAAACAGCCAGAGACCGCGCCAGCCCCACCAGCTGATTAAGGTTGGCGATAGCAGCATAATGCAGACGCTGCCTACGGGCATCCACAGTGCCCAGATGCCCATGGCCATGCTGCGATCACTGCTATGGGCTAATCCGGCAATCAATGCTGGCGCTGCGACCGTGACTAAAACAATGCCAACTCCTTCGACTGCGCGACCGGTCAACAAGGTAGCAAAGCTTTCTGAGAGTAGTGATGCCAGGGCTGCCAACGTCATGATCAGCAGGCCGGTTTTGATCATGGTGGTGAGCCCAAACCGGCTACCAAGCTGGCCAGAGATAGCACCAAACAGCAGTGTCGCCAGGTTACTAATCGACATTAACCAGCCAATTTGGGCTAGCTGAAGGTTGAGTTGCTGCTGTACTGCAGGGGCTGCGGCACTGCCTTTGGCAAGCATGATTGCGGCGGCGACACCTGCGGTGAAGACTACGGCGATGTCACGCCAGCGGGTCGCTGGCAGGTTGCTGTTAGCCATTAGCGATGGCGGTGCCAAGCTGCTGGGTAAAATCAGCGATCTGTTCGGCACTCCGTTTTTCGGTAACGCAGATTAATAAGGAATGGGGTAGTTCGGGGTAGTCCGGGTCAATGGCCAGCCCGCCGAGAAACCCCGCTGTCTGTAGTTTTGCCAATACCGGTTTGACGTCGCCGGGCAGGGTGAACAGTGTTTCGTGAAATACGGGCCCGGTGAAACGTGGCTTGATACCGGCTACCTGATCTAGCAGTTTAGTGGTATCGGCCATGTTTTGATGGCAGCTCAGGGCGACCTGCTGTAGCCCTTGTTTGCCCATGATGGCCATATGTAGCGTGGCGGCCGTCGCCATTAATCCCTGGTTGGTGCAGATGTTTGAGGTGGCTTTGCCACGGCGGATGTGTTGCTCGCGAGCCTGCAGGGTCAGGGTGAAACCGGTGCGGCCCTGGGTATCAACGGTGCGGCCAACAATGCGTCCAGGCATTTGCCGAACCAGTTTGATTTTGCAGGCCATAAAGCCGAAATAGGGGCCGCCGCTGGCCATCGGAATGCCCAGGGGCTGACCTTCGCCAAAGGCGATATCGGCGCCCTGCTCGCCCCATTCACCCGGTGGTTTAAGGATGGCAAGACTAATTGGATTTACCGCAGCTAAGGCCAGTGCCCCATGTTGATG